>JBGSVG010000377.1:0-5723 GCA_041753095.1 Sphingorhabdus sp.
CGGATTAACCTTCAGCGACGCCATGTAATCGTTCATGACCGAGAATTTAATTTCGGGCGTAAACATGCTGGCGACGCGATGCTCGCCGCGCAATGATGAGCCCGATTTGGGCTGCTTACCGTTAGAACCATTTGGCCACCAAGCCGCATTTGCATCGCGCGCCGCAGCCGCTGCCTGATAGCCACGCATCTGCGCAGGCATATTTGCTGGCATTTGCGCGGTCGGCATTTTGGCGAAGTCGATGATGAAAGGCTGCCCCTTGGGTGCCTTTGTGTTGCAGCCCCAGAACATCAGCAGGCGGCCCTTGGGCTTTTCCATGCCGCGCGGATCATAATCGCGATTCGGTGCAGCTGGCTTGCCGGGTGCATCGCCCAACAACGGCACCGATTTTCCCATTTTAGCGGTCGGCATAAAAAAATGGTCGCCTTTTTCGGGCTGCGCCGGTGCTGGCGTCGCCGATGTCAGTCGCAGATCGAGCATATAATTGTCGCCGCCCCCGCCGCCGAGCAGGCTCCCCAAGCCGCCACCCATCATTGCGCCCATCCCCATGCCCGACATGGTCGACACATCCATCGCATAGGTCGCTTTGGGGCCAGTGGTTTTCTGGGCGGAACCGGGTACGGTAGCAATAACCGCAGTAATTGCGGCCAGCGAAACAAATCGAATAGACACACGCATGTTTGCACTCCTTGAGGCATCCGGGAATCTCCCCGGACAAACATGCGACCCGTTGGTGCCGATTATATGCCTATCGGCATAAGAATCAAGCCTTTACCAGCTGTGCCCGTCCGCGACAGCCTCCGCCTCGCCCTCACGGTCAGAACGGCCCAACGCCATGTTGCGATGCGGGAAGCGCCCGAAGCGCTCGATCATATCCTGATGATCAAGTGCGAATTGCAGTAAGCGCTGGTCCTTGAGACTGCTTATCAGCCTTACCGATTCGCGCTGCTCATCCAGATTTTCGCTATGCTCGAATGGCAGATACAAGAAGAGACGCTGGTCTTTGGTCAACCCCGCGTCGAAACCCATTTCGACTGCGTAGCGGGCAATGGCCAGCGCGATATGGTCGGTGGCAAATGCCTCAGCGGTACCGCGAAAGGCGTTGCGCGGTACTTGATCGAACAGGATGACCGCGGCGAGTGCGCTGTCAGCATGTCTAGTGAAGACCTCGACTGGCTGGCTGCGCAAAGCATCACGCCACCCGACAAAATTCTTGGTGACCTTTGCGTCAAATTGGGGTCCGCCGCCAAACCAGTCGGAATCGCCATGTTCGTCGAACCAAAATGCTAAAAGCTGTCGCGCCCAATTGGCGGGCGGGATGATTTCGGCAAACTCGTCCTCGTCGTCGCTCACCCTGCAGTTCCACCGACCGTCAGTGCGCTCACCAATGTTGTCGGCTGGCCTACACCCGCCGGCACACTTTGCCCTGCCTTGCCGCAGACGCCGATTCCCTCGTCAATGGACATATCATTGCCAAGGCCGATGACCTTGTTCAGCACAGTTGGGCCGTCGCCAATCAATGTCGCACCTTTGATCGGATCGCCCAATTTGCCGTCCTTGACCAGATAGGCCTCGGTGCAGCTGAAAACAAATTTGCCCGAGACGATGTCGACCTGTCCGCCGCCGAAGCTTTTGGCGAAAATGCCGTTTTTCACACGGCTCAACAATTCTGCCGGATCATCCTGACCGCTGCGCATGAAGGTGTTGGTCATCCGCGGCATCGGTGCATGGGCATAGCTTTCACGCCGCCCATTGCCGGTGGGTTCGACACCCATCAGCCGCGCATTCATCCGGTCCTGCATATAGGCGCGCAGGATGCCATCCTCGATCAAGACATTTTCCTGCGTGGGCGTGCCTTCGTCATCGATGGACAGCGAACCGCGCCGGTTCTGCATCGTGCCGTCGTCAACCACGGTCACACCGGGAGCGGCGACGCGTTGGCCGATTTTTCCGGAGAATGCGCTGCTTCCCTTGCGGTTGAAATCACCTTCAAGGCCGTGGCCGACTGCTTCGTGGAGCAATACGCCGGGCCAGCCGGGGCCGAGCAACACGGTCATTTCGCCAGCAGGGGCGGCGACCGAACGGAGATTGGTCAGCGCCTGTGCCAGCGCCTCGTCGATGGCATGCTCCCACTGCGCATCTTCGAACAATTTGCCGTAAAGATAGCGCCCACCAAATCCGTAGCTGCCAGTTTCGCGGCGGTCGCCGTCTTGGGCGACGATGGAAACATTCAGCCGCACCAAAGGCCGGACATCGGTTGCGACAAAACCGTCGGCGCGGACGATTTCGACAACGGTCCAGCTGCCAGACAGCGAAACGCTGACCTGAGCGACACGTGGATCGCGTGCACGCGCGGCGGCGTCGATCTGCTGGCACAGGGCGACCTTCTCGGCAAAGGGCACGAGTTCGAGCGGATTGCCGTCGGTATATAAATGCCGGTTGTTCTTGCGCGGTGGCGGCGCGGGCTGGTCCTTGGCCGGATCGAGCAATTTCAGCGTTTCGCCAGCGCGGCGGATCGCGGCCTCGCTCATGTCATTGGCATGGCTAAATCCGGTCATCTCACCCGACACACCGCGCAGGCCAAAGCCCGACCCGGTCGAATAATCTGCCATCTTCAGTCGGCCATCGTCGAAGCCGAAACTTTCGGTAGCGCTATATTGCAAATATAGCTCTCCATCGTCGCAAGCGCTGAGCGCTTCGCGCGTGATGCGTTGTGCTGCATCAGGGTCAAGCAAGCCGGGTTGATAGAGATAGGAGCGGGGGTCTGTGTAAGTCATTTCATCTATATGGGGTTGTTACCCCGTTACGTGAAGCCCTTTCCTCTGCGCTTAACCCTGCTAATGCGCAGCCGATGACCACGCGATTCCAGTTTTCGATTTCCGCCACCGACGGCAAAGCCCGCACTGGCTCGATCCAGATGCTGCGCGGGGATATACGTACCCCCGCTTTTATGCCCGTTGGGACCGCCGCTACCGTGAAGGCCATGCGGCCCGCCGAAGTGCGTGCAACGGGCGCAGATATCATCCTTGGGAACACCTATCATCTGATGCTCCGCCCCGGTGCAGAGCGCGTTGCGCGGTTGGGCGGTTTGCACAAATTTTCAGGCTGGGACCGGCCCATCTTGACCGACAGCGGCGGTTATCAGGTGATGAGCCTGTCGGCGTTGCGCAAGATTACCGAGGAAGGGGTGTCGTTCCAGAGCCATCTCGACGGTTCGCGCCATATGCTGTCACCTGAACGATCGATGGAAATCCAGCGGCTGCTGGGCTCTGATATCGTGATGGCCTTTGACGAATGTCCTGCGGCGGGCGTTGACCGTGACGGGGCGATCAAGTCGATGGAAATGTCGATGCGCTGGGCCAAGCGATCCCGCGATGCGTTCGACAGCGGCGGCGAACATGCCGAACGGGCGGCATTGTTCGGCATCCAGCAAGGCTCGCTTGACGAGGAGTTGCGCAAGCGCTCGGCCGATGCGCTCATCGACATCGGCTTTGACGGCTATGCGGTGGGCGGTTTGGCTGTGGGAGAAGGGCAAGAGGCGATGTTCGGTTGCCTCGATTATGCGCCTGATCAACTTCCGGCCGACAAGCCGCGCTACCTGATGGGTGTTGGCAAGCCCGACGATCTGGTCGGTGCGGTCGAGCGCGGCATCGATATGTTCGATTGTGTGCTTCCGACACGCTCGGGCCGCAACGGGCAGGCCTTTACGCACAGTGGCCCGCTCAACATCCGCAATGCGAAGTTCGCCGAGGATCAAGGACCAATTGACGAGCGCTGCACCTGCCCGGTCTGCGCAACTTGGACGCGCGCCTATGTCCACCACCTGATCCGTTCGAGCGAGATATTGGGCGCGATGTTAATGACCCAGCATAATCTGCATTATTACCAGATGCTGATGGCAGATATGCGCGCAGCGATTGCCGAGGGGCGCTTCAATCAGTTTGCAAGCGACTTCAGGCGCGATTATCTGGGACAATGAGCGAGGGATTTCTTCACGGCACGGTGCATCAGGCGCAGGCCGATTTGCGCGGTGCCATCGAAGGCGACGCGACGCTGTTCGGCCTTTGGCAGAAACTCACCCCACTAGGGCGCAATGAGTTCATTTGCTGGGTGGATGATGCCAAGCAAGCCGCGACCCGCGCGCGGAGAATCCAGCGGACCGGCGAAGAGTTGATGGAAGGCAAGAAACGCCCTTGCTGTTGGGCGGGGTGCATTCACCGGACCGACAAGGCTCCGAGCGAATGGCAGCAGGATGTGCTGATAGATAAGAAGAAGCGGTGATCAGCGAAGCAATCACACGTGCACAGGCCAACAGCCCGTTTCTCGCCGGACTGATTGAACGCAATGCGGACTTGATGCTGGTGATTGAGGCTGGCGATTTCGACGATGCATTGTCCAACGCGCTTGCCCGAACGTCGGACAATGTCGGGACCGCGCTGCGCCAGCAGCGACAGGGGGTTGCCCTTGTTACTGCCATCGTCGACCTAGCGGGTATGTGGGACCTGACCCGCGTCACGCGTATCCTCTCCGACTTCGCCGACCATGCACTCGACCAGGCTATCGCCGCCGCTATCGAGGAGCGGGTACCCGGCGCGCCCAATCAAGGCTTTGCTGTCATCGCGCTCGGCAAACATGGGGGACGCGAGCTCAATTATTCGTCCGACATCGACCCGATATTCCTGTTCGACCCGGAGACGCTCCCCCACCGCGAGCGTGACGATGTCGCTGAAGCAGCTGTTCGTTACGGGCGGCGGGTCATTGAGCTTTTGAGCAAAATGGACGAGCATGGCTATGTCTTTCGCGTCGACATGCGGCTGCGGCCATCGCCCGAGGTAAGTCCCATCGTCCTGCCGGTAGAAGCTGCGATCAGCTACTATGAATCGAGCGCATTGGCCTGGGAGCAGGCGGCGTTTATCCGTTCGCGCGTGAGTTCGGGTGACCGGGCGCTGGGTGATTATTTCCTGAACGCCATCCAACCATTCATCTGGCGCAAGTCACTCGATTTCGGGCAACTGAAAAACATCACCGCGATGACCGCGCAAATTCGCGACCATTATGCCAAGGGGCAGAAACTTGGCCTCGGCTTTGATCTGAAGCGCGGGCATGGCGGCATAAGAGAATGCGAATTTTTTGCACAAGCACATCAGTTGATCCACGGCGGGCGTGATCCCGGATTGCGTGTTCCCGATACGCGTGCAGCATTGGCTGCGTTGGCAGCGGCGGGGCCAATCACGCCGCAAGAAGCCGTGACGTTATCATCAGCCTATGAGCAGCTGCGCACCTTTGAGCATCGCTTGCAAATGCACAGCGACCGGCAAACGCACGAAATCCCTAGTAACCGCGAAACAGCAGATGCTGTCGCTCGCTTGCATGGTTTAGCCGATGCCGACGCGATGATCGAAGCGATCCGCCCGATCACCACGAGCGTCGCCGCGATCTACGACCGGATGGTGGGTGCCGGCGGCAGCGAAGGCCCGCGCATGGCCGACGAAGGCCTGCCGCTTGAGGAGCAGATCGCCGATCTGGGCTATTCCGACCCCGCATCGGTGATGCAGCGCATGGCCCGCTGGCGCAGCGGCAATATCCGCGCGATCCGCAGCGCATCGGCGCGCGATGCGTTCGAGGCGGTATTGCCCGCCATTATGAAGGCGCTGGCTGGGTCCCCTGATCCCGAACGGGCGATGGCCCGTTTTGAAAATATGATCGAGGCAATGCCGAGTGCG
>JBGSVG010000378.1:0-1650 GCA_041753095.1 Sphingorhabdus sp.
AACTGCCTTGGTGAAACTTCGGGGCTGCGTGCAAGCGTGGGTCGCAATAAAAGGTAATTACACGCTATGGTAAGCAGCGCTTTGGCTTCGCGCCAATCACTGACCTTCAAAGCTGTATCCGCGTTTGGCATAATGGTCGCAGCTTCAGCAATGACCCCAGCCTACGCAAATTCAGCGGCCGCCTCTTCAGATACATTCCGGGTTAAGCCCGAAGATTTGAAAGCAAGCCAGACTGCTCTGGGTGTTGCTGACCCCGAGTTTCGTGCGCTTGCCGACAATTGGGGAAAAATCAATGGTGCGGCAACGAAGGTCGCAGTTGCTGTACCTTCGATCAACCCCGTTGAAATTATGAAATTCTCGAGCGGTTACGGCTATCGTAGCGCGCCGACACGTGGTGCAAGCCGCAATCATAAAGGCATCGATATCCCCGGTCCGGTTGGAACACCGATTTATGCAACCGCCGATGGCGCAATTGGCCGCGCAGAATGGGTCGGCGGATACGGCAAATTTGTTGAAATAAACCACGGCAATGCTGTCCAGACGCGTTATGGTCATTTGTCGGCATTCAACGTCACTTCTGGCCAGCGCATCCGTAAGGGCGATATTATCGGTTATATGGGCTCGACCGGCCGCTCGACTGGCAGCCATTTGCACTATGAAGTGCGCATCGCTGGTGAAGCCATCAACCCAACTGCATTTTTGTCGCCGATTACCAACGGCTCAAACCTCTTGCTTGCTGCTAAAACACCTGATAGCAAAGCTATGGGCGGTCCAGCTGAAGGCGAGTAAGCACTTGTAGTAAGTTGGCCGGCTAAACGCATCACCTTTGGGAGAGGGTGTAAATTTGGGGGCTGGTGGCGGAAACGCTGCCGCCCCTTTTCTTTATCTTCTACTCATCCTACATTGGCTTTATGACCGAACCACAAGTCATCTCCATGACAGAGAATGCCGCGCGCCGCGTTGCCGAAATTGCCACCAAACTGGGCAAACCGCCGGTGTTGCGCCTATCGGTTGAAGGCGGCGGCTGTTCGGGGTTCCAATATAAATTCGGAATGGCCGAGACGATTGAAGCCGATGATATCCGGGCAGAAGGCGTAGGAGCCGCGCTGGTGGTAGATCCAATCAGCCTTGATCTCGTCCGGGGTTCCGCCGTTGACTTCGTTGAGTCGCTGGGCGGCAAAAGCTTCCAGGTAACAAATCCACAGGCGCAATCGGGTTGCGGTTGCGGCTCCAGCTTTTCGGTTTGATGCAATAGACGGCACCAGCTAGGGTCGCGTTTATGCGTATAGCGACCTATAATATCAACGGCGTCAAAGCCCGCCTGCCCCGCCTGCTTGAATGGCTGGAGGAAACCAAGCCTGACATCGCCTGTTTGCAAGAGGTCAAGTCGCAGGATGAAGGCTTCCCGATCGCCGAGTTCGAGCGTGCCGGCTATGGCGCGATCTGGCACGGACAAAAGGCATTTAATGGCGTCGCGATACTCGCGAAAAACGAGCAACCAGTCGAAGCCCAACGAAAGCTTCCCGGTGACGCCGAAGATGAACATGCCCGTTATCTTGAGGCCGATGTTTTCGGTGTCCGCGTCGCAAGCATCTATCTTCCCAACGGCAATCCGCAACCCGGCCCGAAGTTCGATTACAAACTGGCATG
>JBGSVG010000379.1:0-6812 GCA_041753095.1 Sphingorhabdus sp.
CCCGAAGAAAGTACGACGCGCTTCGACAAAAGCGCGTCGCTGGGCCGCCTACTGAACCGTTACTGTCACCGCGCGACGGTTCTGTGCCCACGCGCTCTCGTCCGAGCCCATCGCAGCAGGGCGTTCTTTGCCATAGCTCACCGTCTGGATCCGGCCAGCATCGACGCCAACCGAGATCAGGTAATTTTTCGCCGAATTCGCACGCCGTTCGCCGAGCGCAAGGTTGTAGTCCCGAGTGCCGCGCTCGTCGGCATGTCCTTCGACCGTGATGCGCGTGCTGGGATAGCGCGCCAGCCATTGTGCCTGTTTTTGCAACGTCACCTGATCTTCTGAATCAACATTGAAGCGGTCGGTATCGAACAGGATGCGGTCGCCATATTGGCCGATATTAGCCAGAAAATCTTCCTGACTTCCCGGCACGATCTGGCCTGTGCCCGCATTTGGATCGGTCGGGGTTTCGCCTTCGGTGCCCTCCGCGACCGGCGGCAGTTGCTCGACCTTTTTCTTGCCGCAGCCTGCGATAAGTGCGGTGGAGGCCAGCAATATTGCGGCCATTTTGACTGTGTTGCTTTTCATCAGCTTTCTCCTTGGTCTTGGCCCCGCTTGAATGATTTATCTATGGTAGTACCGGACCCCATGCCGGGTCCGAACCGTCCATAGGCGTCGGCAGCTTGCGTTCGTTCGATCCGGTCAAGTCTACCTGCCATATGCTTGTTTTACCACTTCCTTTTGCGGTGCGGAAGAACTGGATGACGCGGCCATTGGGTGCCCAGGTCGGCGCCTCGTCCTGCCAGCTGTCTGTCAACAAGCGCTCGCCCGAGCCGTCTGGCCGCATCGTACCGACGCGGAAGTCACCGGCGATGCGGGTATAGGCGATCAGGTCGGCGCGCGGGCTCCATTCGGGCGTCGCATAGCGGCCAGAGCCGAAGCTTATCCGGCGCTGGTTCGAACCGTCGGCGTTCATCACATAGATTTGCTGATTGCCGCCCCTGTCGCTCTCGAACACGATCTGACGGCCATCGGGCGAAAAGCTTCCGCCGACATCAATACCAGGCGATGTGGTAAGCTTGACCGGCGTACCGGTGCCGCTCGCCGAAATTTTGTAGATGTCGGTATTGCCTGCAACAGCCATTGAATAGAGGATGGTCTGGCCATCGGGCGACCAGCGCGGCGCAAAGGTCGGATTGCGGCTTTGCGTAATCAAACGCTGACGCCCGCCGTCAATGTCGTACACATAGATCCGCGGATTGCCATCGACATAGCTCAGATACAGAATCGATTTGTAATTGGGCGAGAAACGCGGCGTCAATGCGGTCGACTGGCCGTTGGTGATGAAACGGTGGTTTGCGCCGTCCGAATCCATAATCGCCAGCCGCTTGACGCGTTTACCCTTGGGGCCTGTCTCGGCAATGTAAGCGATGCGACTGTCGAAGAAAGGCAGCTCGCCGGTGAGTTTGGAATAGATGGCGTCGGCACATTTATGCGCTGCCCGCCGCCATTCGCGCGGGTGCACGTTAAAACCGAGACGCGTGGTTTCGTTACCAAAGCCGACATCATATAGATAGCAACCGACGGTCAGGTTGCCATCGCCGCCAACGCGGACAAAGCCCTGTACGAGTTGCTCAACGGGGCGCGCTTTCCATTCGGCAAATGCTGGCGCGGTGACTTCGCCGATGGTGATGGCGCGCAGGCCGTTCGGTCCTTGCGTTTCGAACACGCCTGAGGCGCGCAAGTCGGAGGAGATGACTTCGGCAATCTGGCGGCCGAGCGCGGTGCTGTTGCCTGCGGGTGTATCGGCCGGGGCAGGCGCGACCAACGCGGGCACGGCGATCGATCGCGTCTTGGCGGTATCGAACTCTACCAACTCGGGTTCATCGGCAAGGAGCGTGGGGACAGGCGCAGGTGCCTGCGCTTTTGCAGCGAGTGGGATAACGAGCAGCGCAAGGAACGCAGCGATTTTCCGGGTGAGGGGTGTTGGCGACATAGCTTGTTTTCCTTTATCCGGTGGCACGAAGCCGAAGTGCGTGAGACTTCCATACGTCATGATATTCTGGGTCAAGCCCCTCGAACGGCGAGGCGGCGCGTACTGCCTGCAAGATGCAATCTTTCAGCGGCGCAGCCTGCGGCTGATTGCTGTCGTTGACACCGACTTGCTTGTCAAAGCGCACCGAGTTCAGACGGCCTGACGGCTCAAGGCTGAGCGTTACGAAGGTCTCGATCTTGTTGATTTCGACACCCGATGGCGCACAGGCGCGGACGCGGCTGCGGATCTGGCTGGCGAGGCTGACGCTCACCGAACGACGGACTTCGGCTGCACTCTTCGCGGCGGGCGTGCCGACTGCCTTGCCGGCACCTGGCGCTTTGCCGATATTGCTGATGCTGTCTTCGAAGCTTTTGCTCAATCCGCCAGGTTTCGCCGGTGTGGTGCCTTTGCCTGATTTGGCAGGAGCGGTGGCTGTTTTGGCGGGCGGCTGCTTCACCGCGACTTTCTTGACAGCCGTCTTCGCAGGCGGCGGTGTCTCGCGAACAAGCGGCTTAGGCACTGGCTTGGCCTGTTGCTTTTCGACCGGTTTTTCAATCTGCATCACCGGCGCTGCAGGGGGTTCGGCAGGCTCGGCTTCAGCAGGCGCGGGTGGAGCCGATTCTTCCTGAATGGCATCGGGCGCGGTCGAGACTTCGGCAATCTCGCCAACCAGCGAAACCGATATTGCTTCGGGCTTTTTCACAGATTCGTTGGACAGAAAAAGGCCAAGCGCCATCGCGCCCAACAGCACGACATGCCCGCCAACCGCAGCGCCGAGTCCAAGTTTTTCCGCCCGGTCCATCGCCATCTTGTTAGTTTTCGCCTGATGAACCGGTGGTGACCAGGCTGACGCTGTTGAGGCCCGCACGGTTCAATTCACCCATGACGCGCATCATCTGGCCGTAGCTGATCGACGTGTCGCCGCGCAGCATGATCTGGCGGGGATTGTCAGCTTCTTGTGAAGCCGCAAGCTCTTCGAGGCGCGCTGCCAGCTCCGAGGGCGGAACTTCAGTGCCATCGATGAAAATCGCGCCTTCCTTGTCGATGGCGATCTCAACCGGTTCGTCCTTCTGGTCGAGCGCATTGGCGCGGCTTTCGGGGAGCTCGACTGGCACCCCGGTGACCAGCAAAGGCGCTGTGACCATGAAGATGATGAGCAGCACCAGCATGACGTCGACCAAAGGCGTGACGTTGATTTCGGCCATCGGCGCACGGCGCGAGCCGCGACCGCGCTGGCGTCTGCCACCAGAGGAGATGTTCATGGCCACGGTTAAGCTTCCCGCTCCAGTTCGCGGCTGAGCGTGCCATGAAACCCGTCAGCAAAGCGGCCCATGCGCGCTTCATATTGGTTCAGCCGGTGCGAGAAGCGGTTGTAGGCGATGACTGCAGGAATTGCAGCAAACAGCCCAATCGCTGTGGCGAACAACGCCTCGGCGATGCCGGGCGCTACGACAGCGAGCGAAGAATTCTGCTCGGCGGCAATCGCGGAGAAACTGCGCATGATGCCCCAGACGGTGCCGAACAACCCGACAAATGGCGCAACCGATCCGGTGGTGGCGAGGAAATTGAGCCGGTTGGCGAGCTTGTCGGTTTCCGCCGCAATCGTCGCGTCCATCGCCGTCGCCAACCGTTCGCGCGTGCCTGCGCGGTCGATGCTCTTGCCATTGGTCGAGCGCCGCCATTCGGCCACGCCTGCCGAAAATACCTTTGCCACAGGTAGCTCGCTTTTACCGTGCGAGCCAAAAAAGCCGTCAATGTCGCTGCTTGCCCAGAAATCGCGTTCGAAACGTTCGCTTTCGCGATTGACCTTCGACATTTTGAGCATGAAGCTGAAAATGATCGTCCACGCCCAGATGCTGGCAAGCGCAAGGCCGATGATGACCGCCTTGACCACGAGGTCGGCTTGAAGGAATAGCTCCAACGGGGAAAAACTCACACCCTGAGTTGCAATCAGCAGGTTCATGTACGTCCTATTCTGTGTGTCGGTTTATGATCGGCTGGAATGCGGCGACCCAGTGCGCGGGCTGGCGACGCGGTTTGCCGTCGGGGGAAACAAAAGCTGCGGTGACCTGCGCATCGGTCAGTATTTCGCTGCCGCGCATGACTGTTTGATGAATGTCGCAACTCGCGGCGCGCACCGCTTCGACGGTGCTGATCACGACGAGCGCATCGTCAAACTTTGCCGGGCGGCGATATTTGATGTTCATTTCGGTGACGGCATAAGCGCCTTGGCCTTCCTCATGCACCACGCGCTGGTCGATACCCACCCGCGCCAGCATGTCGGAGCGCGCCCTCTCCATGAAATGCAGATACCGCGCATGATAGACGACACCCGAAAAATCGGTGTCCTCGAAATAGACGCGCACCGCGAACATATGCCGCGTGCCCCCCTCTGGAGAACTGGCGAAATGGCCTTGATAGGGGGCGGGGACTGGCATTGGCCGAATGCTTAACCGTTGTAGAGTCCGGCGGGAAGGGGTCACCGCGAATAAAAACTCGGTTCGTCGCAGCTATTTGTCGAACAGTCCGTCCTGCGACCCGGCTGGCGGGTTCAGTCCTAGATGCTTCCACCCCGGTGCATTGAGGCAGCGGCCGCGTGCGGTGCGGGCGATGAGGCCCAATTGGAGCAGATAGGGCTCGACCACATCCTCGATTGTGTCGCGCGGTTCGGACAGACCGGCGGCCAGCGCCTCGACCCCGACCGGACCGCCGCGATAGATGTCGGCGATCATGTGCAGATAGCGCCGGTCCATTGCGTCAAGGCCAAGCGCATCCACCTCAAGCCGGTTGAGCGCGCTGTCGGCGATTTTGGCGGTTACGGTCGGCTCGCCCGCAACATTGGCGAAGTCGCGCACACGGCGGAGCAAGCGTCCAGCGATACGCGGGGTGCCGCGTGCGCGTTTGGCGATTTCGTTCGCACCATCGGGCGCAATGCCAAGGTCAAGCAACCGCGCGGCGCGGGTGACGACGAGTTCGAGTTCGGCGTGGGTGTAGAAATTCAGCCGCACCGGAATGCCGAACCGGTCACGCAAAGGCGTTGTCAGCAACCCCTGCCGCGTGGTCGCGCCGACGAGCGTAAACGCAGGCAAATCGATCCGAACCGAGCGCGCCGACGGCCCTTCGCCGATCATGATATCCAGCGCTCGGTCCTCCATCGCGGGGTAGAGGATTTCCTCTACCACGGGGCTTAGCCGGTGGATTTCGTCAATGAACAGCACGTCGCCGTCCTCAAGATTGGTCAGCAATGCCGCAAGATCACCCGATTTGGCAATCACCGGGCCGGATGTAGCGCGGAACCCGACGCCCATTTCTTTGGCGACAATCTGCGCCAGCGTGGTTTTGCCAAGCCCCGGCGGGCCAAAAAACAAGACATGGTCCAGCGGCTGCCCGCGACCCTTGGCGGCCTCGATAAACACGCGAAGATTATCACGCGCCGCCGCTTGCCCGATAAATTCGGCCAAGGTTTTTGGACGCAGAGCGGCATCGACATCCTCGGGCCGTTTGTCCGGCGTAGTCAGGCGGTCGTCGTCGCTCAACCGGTCACCTCATCGAACGTGCCAACATAATTTTCGCGCGTGGCGAGGCCATCCATTTCATCATCCATTGTCTGATAACGCTCGGCAAAGCGGCGTTTGAATTCCTCGTAAGCCTCGCGGCTCTGCCACCGGTCGTGGCGCAGATATTTGCCCGGATGCTCCTTGTCACGCAGCAGCCAGGTGCCGAGGAAGCCATCGGCTTCGGCGAACAGGTCGACCCACGGCCCCTCGCTGCCATAGGCGCGCTCAAACGCTTGCCGATTGGCTTCGGGCACATGAAATTCCCAGACCACCGAAAAGCTCATTTTGTCGCCTCAATCATGATGTTCGATACCGTCGCCGGTGATGGCGAGCCAAGAATGTTTGCGCTCCTCCCATACCGAGTAATGCGGCGCAGGAAAGTCCCTGTCGGCAAAAGCGCCCACGGGAATGGCGAACAATTCGCGATACGGCCGGGCATGATACCAGAGCGTCGATCCGCAGGTTGGGCAGAAATGGAAGTCTGCGCTTTTGCCGCTGTCGCCGACATGCTTATAAAGTTTGTGTTCACCGCTAATCGTTACCGCGTCCGCCGGAAACCGCGCCTGCGCGGCACAAACCGACCCGCTACGCTTCTGGCAGTCATAGCAATGGCATACCGAGACGCGAACGGGCTCCCCGGTGCAATTGGCGGAAAGCTGGCCGCAACCGCAGGTGGCGGTGCGGGTCCTAGTCATGGGCTTGCGCCAACGACGTGAGTTCGGCTCTGCAATCTTCACATTCGTCATCCGGCCATAATTTCCAACGGTGCATCACACTTCGCCAAGGCGCCCTCAAATACACCCATTCCTGCAAAGGCTCACTAATATGCAGCGGCGATTTCCCGCAGTTCCTGCAACGTCCAAGTGGGTGTGTGACCAGTGTCCATAACAACACAGCGGGTGAACTGAGCAGCAAAACAATCACGAACAGTTCGAACGAAAGATCCAAGGGGCTTATGGGTGAGAATAACAAGAACGCCCACACGAGAAAAAGTCCAATTTCTAGCAGTCTAATGACAACTGAAATCGAGTAAGGTGAAAACCGATCTAGGCCGCGCGTCACCGCGACGCCCTTTTCAACGCCAGCCGCACCAGCGCATCCAAAGTCGCATCCGGCCCCAGTTCTTCGACCGCCTGCGCCACTGCGCTTCCCGCCTCGCCGGGTTTGAAGCCCAGATTGGCGAGCGCGGACATCGCGTCGCTGGCGTGGCTGCCGCTGGCCGTGCCTGCCAT
>JBGSVG010000380.1:0-2901 GCA_041753095.1 Sphingorhabdus sp.
ACCTGCGGTTTCGCCGGTAGCGAACAGGTTAGGATAGCCGCGATTGGACATCAGTGGTTCAAGGCTCAACATAGATTTGAACTGGAACCGTCCGCCTTCGAACTGGCGTTCGGCGGTCAGCATGGCCATTGATTGCACATAAGTCTTGTCGTCACCGCGCGGGCCTGACTGGTTGGTGTAGACCCCCCACGCATAGCCATGCGCCATGACCATCCAGTCCTCGGCGACGTTCAGGTGAAGGCCGTGCATACCGCCTTCATTGCCCGGCAGGCGGGACGTGCCCGAACCTTCGGCGGGTTTATCAAAAGTTTCGGCAGGCATAGCTGTCATGTCATGGCCCATCTTTGAATGGTCCATCTTTGAATGATCGACGGGTTCTGTCTTTGGCGCAGGCTGGGCTTGATGCTGCGAGTGATCCATTTGGCTATGATCCTGCGCGCTGGCCGGGGCGACGAACATGGCAAGCGCGCTCACGCTCACCAATAAAACTGGCATTTTCATGTAACTATTCCTGTAAATTGAATGACTATAGTGGTCGTTCAAATCTCAGTTTCGTGGAGGGGGTAACGTCGGTCCAGCAACTGTACCCGACAGTTCGCGGTGCGATGCGCTTTGTGTGATGAAGGGCAGTGCCGTTAATTGAGCAACATCAAAAACAGGCGAAACGGGCGCGATACAACCGATGCAGCCGTGAAGCCTTGCGCTGCTGCCATGCTCCTCAGTGTCTTCATCCTGGCCCTCCATCGGCATCCCGTGGCAATCCGACGACGCCGTTTCCGATGCCACCGCCGGAGCAACCGGCACTGCAAGCGCTGGCAAAGCCAGTGCAAACAGGAATAACGCAAGGAACAGGTTACGAAGCATCGGGGCGGCCTAGCATTGTTACGGCTGTATCTGAATACAGAATTTCATGGTCACATCGTTGCCGGTCGAACGAGCATCCAGATTGCCATGCCGATCATCCCGAGATTTTCGGCCAATGAAATAAAGCCGAGCGGGACATTGCTGCCGCCCCCGACGCAGGCGCACTTTAGCTCGCGCCTGTCGATATAAACCGCCTTGAAGACAGACACGGCGCCAATGCCGCCGATGAACAAGGCAAGCGGGATTGAAACCCAGTTGAAAATCGCGGCGGTCATCAGCACGCCTGCCAGCCCCTCGGCGAAAGGATAAATATATCCATAGGGAACCCAGCGTTTGGCGAGCAGGTCATAATTCAGGAACATCGTCGCGAATTTGTCGATATCCTGAAGCTTGAGCAGAGCAAGCACACACATGCTGAGTGATATGAACCACATTGCCGCATATTCGGTGAAGGGCGATCCCATCGTTGAATAGCTCACCGCCATGGCCATGAGCGCCGTCATCGCAAACAAAGCGATGACCGGCCGGTAACTGGTTTCGCCATCAACCGGAACCCTAAGGCCAAAATACCGACGCAGGTCGTCATAGCCACCAATCCGTTTGCCATCGATGAATATCTGCGGCGTGGTTCCAACATCATTCTTGGCTTTAAACGCGTCGGTCTGCTCGCGGGTTTCAAGCCAGTGGTCGTTGACCGTATAGCCCCTGCGCTTGAGTAAATGCCGCGCTTTCAAGCCATAAGGGCATATATGGGTTGGCATCACCATCCGGTGAAGGTCGGCGGTTTTCGAATCGGTTTGGGCCATGATCATATCTTTCATTGGGTATATGCACTTCATGTAGCATCCGTACTATGGTACGGAGTCAAGCATGACTGCATATACCATTTCCAAACTCGCACATGCTGCAGGAACGGGCGTTGAAACCGTGCGATTTTATCAGCGATCGAACCTGATGCCCCGGCCGCCGGGACGCCAATCCGGTCTTCGTCAGGGCGTCCATTATTATGATGAAACCGACCTCAAGCGACTTCGTTTCATTCGCACCGCGCAAAAGGCAGGATTCAAGCTGAGCGAGATCGCCGAGCTCTTGCGGCTAGACGCCAGCAGCGACAGGCGCAGCGTGCGTGATTTAGCGCATCAGCGGATTGCCGAGCTTGATGTTAAAATCGCAGAACTGGCGCAAGCGCGCGCCGTTCTGGAAAATCTCGCGATGCAATGCGCCGCCAGCGATGTGGGGCCGTGTCCGATTATCGCAGCGTTCGATGCGCCGCCGCGTTAGACGTTAAACCGGAACAGCATGATATCGCCGTCCTTGACGAGATAGTCCTTGCCTTCCGACCGCCATTTTCCAGCCTCTTTGGCTCCGGCTTCGCCATTATACTGGACATAATCATCGTACGCCATTGTCTCGGCGCGGATGAAGCCTTTTTCGAAATCGCTGTGGATTGCGCCTGCCGCATTGGGCGCGGTGTCGCCTTGGTGGACGGTCCACGCACGCGCTTCTTTCGGACCGACGGTAAAGAAGGTGATGAGATGGAGGAGTTCGTACCCGGCGCGGATCACGCGGGCGAGGCCGGTTTCGGTAAGACCCAAGTCTTCGAGGAAAACTTCGCGGTCTTCGGCCGGCATGGTCGAAATTTCCGCCTCAATTGCGGCGGAGACCACGACCGCCTCTGCGCCCTCGGCCTTGGCCTTTTCAAACACCTTGGCCGACAGCGCATTGCCATTGGCGGCGCTCGCCTCCTCGACATTGCAGACATAGAGTACCGGCTTGGCGGTCAGCAACTGCGCTTGCTGGAACAGCCGCTCTTCGTCCGCGTCATCGCGTTTGGTCAGCCGCGCTGGCTTGCCTTCGCGGAGCAAGTCGAGCGCACGGCTCAAAACCACACCGCTAGCTTTGGCTTCCTTGTCACCTTGGATGCCCTTTTTGATGAGGTTCGGTACGCGCTTTTCGAGGCTCTCGAGGTCCGAAAGCATCAACTCGGTCTCGACCGTCTCCGCATCCGAAATCGGGTCGATTTTATTGTCGACATGT
>JBGSVG010000381.1:0-4590 GCA_041753095.1 Sphingorhabdus sp.
CACTGCCACCATCATCTACCGCGGCAATACCGGCTGGCAGGGGCGCGGCATTTTTGCGGCTGCTGCCGATATAAAATGGCCGTTTGTCGGCCAAGCGTTCGGCGGCACACAGATTTTTACGCCGCGGGTTCAAATTGTCGCCGCGCCGTCTATCGCCAACCTCAGCATCCCCAACGAAGATTCGCGGGCAGTTGACCTTGAGGACAGCAACCTTTTCGCGCTCAACCGCTTCCCCGGTTACGACCGTTTCGAAGATGATTATCGCATCACTTATGGTTTCGACTGGGCGTTGCGTAAATCCAATTTTACCGCCGACATAACGGTAGGCCAAAGCTATCGCCTGTCCAACCGGGCATCGATTTTTCCGGATGGTACCGGACTGTCCGACAAGGTTTCGGACATTGTCGGCCGCAGCGAATTTCGCTTCAAGGATATCGTAAAACTTACCCATCGCTTTCGGCTGGATAAAGACAGCTTTGCCATTCGCCGGAACGAGATTGATGCAACCATTGGTTCGCGGGGAACCTATTTGCAGGCTGGTTACCTCAAGCTCAACCGTAATATCGGACCAACGGTCGAAGACCTTTCGGATCGTGAAGAAATCCGGTTGGCTGGGCGCGTACGTGTCGCACGTTATTGGTCCGTATTTGGTTCGACGATCATCGATTTGACAGACATCAAAGAGGATCCGACCTCCTTTGCTGACGGCTTTGATCCCATCCGGCATCGTTTGGGTGTGGCATATGATGACGACTGCCTGTCGCTAAGCCTGACATGGAGACGCGATTATCAACCGACGGGTGATGCCCGGCGGGGTAATGGCTTCTTGTTCCGGCTGGCATTTCGTAATTTGGGTGTGTAAGGCCAACGCTAAATGGGGGTCAGGATATTTGCTGCTCATCTGCTGTTCAGCAGGAGCCGACTATTTCCCCCATCCAAATTGACTTTGTACTGGATCGACATCGATGAAGTTATCTAAGCGCTTATCCCTTGCCGCTTTGCTGGCGACTGCCACTGCGCTTACGCCATTGGTTGCGCAAACTGTTGGAGATGATGCCACACCCGAAACGCGGCTCGACATTCCGGACGGCCAGCAGTTGTTCGGCAAGAACGATCCGAACGTTCGTCGTGCCACTGCGCAGGTAAATGGCGAAATCATTACCGGGACTGACATTGATCATCGCCTTGCGCTGATCGTGGCAGCCAATAACAACAAGCTTCCTCCCGAAGAAGTTGCACGGTTTCGCGCCCAGATTCTGACTAATTTGATCGATGAAACACTTCAAATTCAGGAAGCAGCGGCCAATGAGATTGACGTAACCGAGGCCGAGGTAAATCAATATTTTGATCGCGTGGCTCAACAGAATTTCAATCGGCCGGCTTCGGAAGTGGAAAAATATCTCACTTCAATCGGCTCATCGGTTGCGACACTGAAACGTCAGATCAAGGGCGAGCTTT
The DNA here is from genome assembly GCA_041753095.1 of Sphingorhabdus sp. GTDB lineage: Bacteria > Pseudomonadota > Alphaproteobacteria > Sphingomonadales > Sphingomonadaceae > Sphingorhabdus_B. The sequence continues at coordinate 1,459 of JBGSVG010000381.1, forward strand.
CATGGAGCCGATTGCTTTCGCGCAACGTGCGCCCTTCGGCCAACGTCAGCGATGACGAGGTGAATGCCATCATTGAACGCATTAAGGCGACGAAGGGCACAACCGAATATCGCTTGGGCGAAATCTATCTGTCGGCGACTCCAGAAACCATGCCGGCCGTGACTGAGAACGCCAAAAAGATAATGGATCAGCTCCGTCAGGGCGGCAACTTTGTGGCCTATGCGCGGCAATTTTCCGAAGCATCGACCGCATCTGTTGGCGGAGATCTAGGTTGGCTTTCGCTGGCGCAACTTCCGCAATCGTTGGCAACTGCTGCGTCAGCTATGAATTCCAATGAAATACAGGCGGTGCCGTCACCAGGCGGCATTTCAATCCTGCTGTTGATTGACAAGCGTCAGGTTGCAACTTCCGACCCAAGAGATTCGGTGTTGAGCCTGAAACAAATCGCGATAACTTTCCCTGCCGGAACGACGGAGGCGCAAGTTGCGCCGATGGTTAAGCGTTTTAGCGAAGAAACCCAGAAGATAACCGGCTGCGGTGCGGCCGATGAAATGGCGCGCCAATTGGGTGCCGAAGTTGTCAACCGCGATGGCATAAAGATTCGCGACTTGCCGGGGCCACTTCAACAGGTGATGCTCGAATTGCAGGTCGGCCAGTCAACGCCTCCTTATGGCTCACTGGAAGATGGCGTCCGCGTATTTGTCATGTGTGGCCGTGATGCGCCGCAGGAAGCCGCTTCGGAAAGTTTTGACGAAATCATGTCGCGACTGGAAGAGGAACGCGTGAACAAGCGCGCCCGGATTTACCTGCGCGATCTTCGCCGCGACGCAGTTATCGAATATAACTGATGCCGACGGGCCGACTGGATTTGCCGCTGGCGATATCCGTCGGCGATCCAGCTGGGATAGGCCCTGAAATCATCGGTAAAGCGTGGGAGGCCCGGAACACCGCCGGGCTTTCACCATTTTTCGCTATTGGCGACATTGCTAGCTTTGCACCGCACTGGAACGGCCCCGTGGTCCGCATTGAAGACCCAGCGGATGCCGCTCAGCATTTCGGTTCAGCTTTGCCCGTCATTCAGCTCCATAGTTGCATTTCCGTCATTCCCGGCGTGCCGGACATGGATGGCGCACATTGTGCCTATCAAGCGCTCGAAATGGCGATCGGATTTGCACGGGCGGGAAGCGCCGCGGCCTTAGTCACAGGACCTGTTTCAAAGGCTCAGCTTTACGCTGTTGGCTTCACTCATCCGGGCCAGACCGAATTTATCGCAGAGCGATGTGGTGTATCGAAGAACAATGCCGTTATGATGCTGGCCGGACCAGATCTGCGCGTCGTGCCGATGACAACTCATATTCCTCTGGCCTCGGTTGCAGGCAAACTTGACGGACGGCTGATCCGGCAGCGACTTCGTGCGACTGCCAAGGGATTGCAAAGGAATTTCGGGATTAAAAGTCCCCGTTTAGCGGTTGCAGGCTTCAATCCGCACGCCGGAGAATCGGGCAATATGGGCCGCGAAGAAATCGACCTGTTCATTCCTGCTATCGAGCAAATCCGCAGTGAAGGTTTCGACGTGGTCGGTCCATTATCAGCAGACACGATGTTCCACGCCGAGGCGCGATCGCATTATGATGCAGCTTTGTGCGCCTATCACGACCAAGCGCTTATTCCGCTCAAAACGCTATATTTTCACGATGCAGTTAACATAACGCTTGGTCTTCCGGTCGTTCGAACCTCGCCCGATCATGGCACGGCATTCGGTATCGCCGGCCAAAACAAGGCCATGCCCAATTCGATGATTGCTGCGATTAAAATGGCGGAAATGGCAGCGCTCAACCGCATCGCCGCCGACGCAGCCTGATGACGGTGAAGTTGCCGCCATTGCGCGAGGTTATCGCCCGTCATGGCCTGTCAGCAAGCAAGGCACTGGGCCAGAACTTCCTGTTCGACGAGCAATTGCTGGACCGGATTGCTGCCATTCCCGGATCTCTAAAAGGCGAGCATGTATATGAGGTCGGCCCGGGGCCGGGTGGTTTGACGCGGGCGCTGTTGCGCGCAGGCGCAAATGTGTTGGCGGTCGAAAGGGACCGGCGCTGCCTGCCCGCCTTAGCCGAACTGTCCGAGGCATTTCCGGGACAATTAAGGGTTATCGAGGGCGACGCGCTTAAAATTGATCCCTTCGCGGAAATCGGCGAGCCCTTTCACATTGCGTCAAACCTTCCCTATAATGTCGGCACCGCGCTCGCGGTAGGTTGGCTGGCTGGCGAGGTCTGGCCTCCGCAGTGGAAGTCGATGACGCTAATGTTCCAGCGCGAAGTTGCCGACCGGATCGTCTCGGCGCCCGGAACCGATGCCTATGGTAGACTGGCGATTTTAGCTCAGTGGCGATCAAAGGCAGCCATTGCGATGCCCGTCCATCGGTCCGCGTTCACACCGCCGCCGAAGGTCATGTCCGCCGTTGTCCACATAACGCCCGGCCCCGCGCCCGATGGGGTCTCGATGTCAGTATTGGAAAAGCTGACAGCTGCGGCATTCGGACAGCGGCGCAAGATGTTGCGGCAGAGCTTGAAGGGTACAAAAGGGGCGCTCGAAGCGTTGGACGCCGCTGGTATTGCTGCGGACCGGAGACCGGAAACCGTCACAATTAACGAGTGGTGCGATTTGGCGCGGCACCTCGCTTAACGATTTCACAAGGGGTGGCGCTTTCGGGTGGCCAAAGCTAAGAGCTTCGAATGCATTCCCTACCCGCCCATGAACAATCGGCTTTGGACGACATCGACCATGGTCGCATGCTCGGCCAGGTGCAGATGTGGTCGGCAATCAACAGCGGTTCGGGCAATATCGCAGGCCTAGCGACAACAGCCCACATGCTTGCTGACGCATTCTCTGTGTTACCGGGGCGAATAGAACTAATCGCCCCAGAGCCGGTCGAGAAAGTACTTAGCGACGGTGCAATCGAAACCGTAACCCATGGGCAGCATCTGCTTCTGTCCGTGCGCCCAGATGCACCGACGCAACTGCTTTTTACAGGCCATATGGATACTGTATTTCCAGCCGACCACAGCTTTCAGGAACAAAACTGGCTTGACGCTGGTACGCTCAACGGTCCCGGTGTCGCCGACATGAAGGGCG
>JBGSVG010000382.1:0-7047 GCA_041753095.1 Sphingorhabdus sp.
CATTGCCAAGCATGCCGCCCAAGCCGCCGCCGCCTGACGCCTGACCACCGCCGCCGAGCATCCCGCCGATCAGGCCGCCAAGACCGCCCGCATCCTGGCCACCGCCTGCACCGCTGCCGCTTTGTTTCGCCATATAACCAGCGACCAGCATCGCGAGTATCGGCAGCATTTTCTTGAGTAATGACGGGTCGATGCCGGTCTGCTCCGAGGCATGGCCTGCAACGCTGCGGCTGACGTCCTTCGAACCGAAAATCTGGCCGAGGACATCATTGCCCTTCTCAATGGGAGTCGGTTCAGGCGACACCACCGAGTCGAACAGCCCGCCGCCGCCCAGTTGGCCCAGCAAACCGCCCAGACCGTCCAGGCCGCCCGGCTGTGCCTGCGTCGTTTTCTTGAACCCGCCCAATATCGCGGGCAGCAATGCCGCTGCGCCTGCTTCGGCGACTTGCTCGTTAACGCCGAGTTGCTGCGCGACCTGCCCGATGGCTCCGGTCTGTTTCAAGATGCTGGCAATATCCATGTCGATTTCCTCCGCAAAATTTGGCAAAGCCTGCGCCTATTTCATGTCATTGGCAAGACAGCCCTGCCCCGCAACCGCGCGGAACTCACTGAATTTACATTCCTATCGAGATTACGTCTCCCAAATTTCACAAGCACGGCATATAGTCTTTGTTCGGCCATCCCCCGGCCAACTATCGCAGGAGAAATGTCATGGGCATTTTGAGCAGCAACAAGGACGCCATTGTCGGCAAAAAGGCCGTTGCGGCAACCACTCCGGCACCGTCGGCTATTCCGCTTCAGCCGGTCGAAGCCGCACCTGTCGCGGTCACCGAAGTCGATGTCATCGCCAATCTCGAAGGAATGGCCGCTGGCAAGAACCTCAACTGGCGCACATCGATCGTCGACTTGATGAAGCTGCTCGGCATGGACGCCTCGCTTCAGGAGCGTAAGGACCTTGCTATGGAGCTGGGTTACACCGGCGAACTCGAAGGCAGCGCCGAAATGAACATCTGGCTGCACAAGGCAGTGATGCGCGAACTGGCTGCCAATGGCGGCAAGGTTCCTGCTGAACTGCTCGACTAAATATCGGTTAGGCTGGCGCGGTCGGGTTCAACGAAACCCAGCCGCGCTGGTACCGAAAATAGCAATTCCTTCGAGTAAAACCGCAGCGGTAAATCCCGCCGTCCACGCGATGAAAGCAACAGCGCATTTACCGCCTCGAATAGCGGCATTTTGCCGCCAACGTCAGCCAGATGCGCCTTCACGCCAGCGACATATACCTGCGTGATCGTCTCATGATAACCTTGCGTGTCATCGTTCACGCCGCCAACCGACTCATTATAGGCTGAAATAATCGCTGGCAGTTCGCGCTCGATATCGATGTCAGGCCGGTCGCGGACAATCCATGTGCACGCCGCCAGATGCGCCTCATGCGTCCACGCCCCACGCGGCAACGTACGTGCGAGCAGGCCTTCGCCGATATGCACTATCGACGCATCGTCTTTGAATAAGCGGACTTCAAATTCGGACATTTCCGGGCTTTCAAATTTGCCCGGTATGTCCGGGCGAGTTAGGCTGCTTTTGGCGCCGACTGCCTTACGCCTTCATCGACATGATCGGCAAATTGGGCGAAATTATCAATGAATTGCTGCACCAGATTGCGCGCCGTAGCATCATAGTCGGCCTTGTCCACCCACGCCTCACGCGGATCGAGTATCGCACTGTCCACACCCGGAACCGCAACCGGGAATTCGAAACCGAAATTCGGATCCTTGCGGAATTCGGCATTGTTGAGGCTGCCATCAAGCGCAGCATTGAGTAGTGCACGGGTGGCCTTAATCGGCATCCGGCTAATGCCCGGCATTGTTGCCTTGCCACCGGTCCAGCCAGTGTTGACCAGCCAGCACTGCACGCCGCCCTTCGCGATACGTTCCTTAAGCAGGTTGCCGTAAACGCTGGGATGGCGCGGCATAAACGGCGCACCGAAACAGGTCGAGAAAGTAGCCTCAGGCTCGGTCACGCCGATTTCTGTACCGGCAACACGCGCGGTATAGCCCGATAAGAAGTGATACATCGCCTGCTCCGGCGTCAGCTTGGCGATTGGTGGCAATACGCCATAAGCATCGGCGGTGAGCATGATGATGTTCTTCGGTACCGGCCCCATATTCTTTTCAGACGCATTGGGAATGAACTCAATGGGGTAGGAGCCGCGGCTGTTTTCTGCGAGGCTAGCATCGTCAAAATCGAGTTCGCGGGTGACCGGGTCCATCACGACATTTTCAAGCACAGTGCCGAAACGCTTGGTGGTCGCGAAGATTTCGGGCTCTGCCTCTTCAGACAGGCGGATCATCTTGGCGTAGCAACCGCCTTCGAAGTTAAACACAGCGGTGTCGGACCAGCCATGCTCGTCATCGCCAATCAGCGTGCGGCTGGCATCAGCGGAGAGCGTGGTCTTGCCGGTACCCGACAGGCCGAAGAACACGGCTGTATCGCCGTTCGCACCAATATTCGCCGAGCAATGCATCGGCATGACGCCCTTTACAGGAAGCAGGTAATTCAGAATGCCGAATACCGACTTCTTCATTTCGCCAGCATAGGCCGTTCCGCCAATCAGGATCAGTTTTTCGCTAAAATTGACCGCGATAACCGTTTCGCTGCGGCAACCATGGCGCGCCGGGTCGGCTACAAAGGTCGGCAGATCGATGATCGTATATTCTGGCACAAAGCTCGCAAGCTCGTGATCGCTCGGGCGGACCAGCAGCGTGCGGATAAACAGGTTATGCCAGGCCAGTTCGTTGACAACGCGCACATTGACGCGATGCTCAGGCTGCGAACCGCCAAACAGATCCGCCACGTAAAGCTTTTCCTTGCCACCAAGCGCCGCAAAAAAATCTTCCTTTAGCGCCGCGAAATGCGCCGGATCCATCGCTACATTGGTCTTGCCCCACCAGATTGTATTTTCAGTCTCGGTGTCGCGGACAATATATTTGTCTTTCGCCGAGCGTCCGGTGTGCAGACCAGTTTTCACAACAAGCGGGCCATGCTTTGCCAGCATGCCTTCGCCATTGGCCAGAGCGGCTTCGACCAAAGGAGCAGTACCCAAATTGCAGTGCAGCGCAGCGTTGGTCTTAATCCCCTGCTGTTCCAATGATACATTAAGTGGCGCTGACATCTTTTACTCCGCGGCTGAAGTTGGCGAATCTAGGGCATACGTATGCACCTGCATGTTTGGGCCGGTATACGAACCACACAGCAACGTCAAACCGGCCAAAGACGAATTTTTGCATTGTCAGTTGAAACGATGACTTCGACAGCCTGAATTTGTAACGAGCAATCGATTGAACCTGCGGACAAGCGCCTTTATAGGCACAGCATGAGTGCAACAATTGCCTTGGTCGATGACGACCGCAACATCCTGACATCCGTATCGATTGCGATGCAGGCCGAAGGCTATGTTACGCGTCTCTATCCAGATGGTGAAAGCGCGCTAAAGGCGATGCTCGAGAATCCGGCCGACCTTGGCATTTTCGATATCAAGATGCCGCGAATGGATGGCCTTGAACTGCTCCGGCGCCTGCGCGAAAAAAGCGACATGCCGGTAATTTTCCTTACCTCGAAGGACGAGGAGTTGGATGAAGCTCTTGGGCTCGCGATGGGTGCGGACGATTATATCACAAAGCCGTTTTCGCAACGGCTGCTGATAGCTCGGGTCAAAGCCATTTTACGCCGGGCAACGTACGATAAAGCGCCGGCAAATGGCGAAACGCTAGACGAGCCCGAACCGATGGTTCGAGGCAAGCTCGAAATGGATCCTGCGCGGCATCACGTCAAATGGGGTGACAAGCCGCTTACCCTAACGGTCACTGAATTCATGATATTGGAGGCACTGGCAAACCGGCCAGGGGTGGTCAGGACCCGCGATCAGCTCATGGATGCCGCCTATCAGGACGATTTATATGTCGATGATCGGACGATCGATAGCCACATCAAACGCTTGCGGCGCAAGTTTCGAGAGATTGATCCCGACTTTGCTGCAATCGATACATTATATGGGGCCGGGTATCGTTTCGCAGACAGCTGAGCCCGCTGAACTACAGCTGGGGTGGAGCCGGGGGTTATCGTTAACCGCCCGCATTCTCGCCGTGAACCTTTTTGTGCTTGCGCTCCTCGGCGCAGGCCTGTTCTTCCTCGACAGCTATCGCGTCCGTTTGATTGAGGAGCGTGAGCTTGCAGCAAGGACACAGGCTGAATTTCTCGTCAAAAGCCTGCCATTGGTCGGTGCTGATGAAAAAGGGGCCTATATCGCTACCTTTGGCAAACAAAACCAGTCACGTATCCGGCTGTACGGCGACGACGGCCAAAAACTTTTTGACAGTTTCGAACTGGGCCCGCCCAGCTACGTCTTCCGAAATCCCGATCAAGAGCCGTTCCAAAAGGTTGCGGCGCGCGGAATGGACAAGATTTTCGATTTCCTCGTCGGTGCACCCCGACTGGATCGGTTTGTTGAGCCAAAGGTCGATGTGGCGGCGGCATGGGATGAACTAAAACTGGCTAAACCAGGCACAGCCGTTTCAATGGTAGAATTTGCGCCGGACCTTACCCATGTCATCAGCGCAGGTGCCGTATCTCCAGCAGGCAGCTATTCGGTCCTGACCACCGCCAATGAACGCGACATCAGACTGTTCGTTCGGGCCGAGCGCTTTAACGTCGGACTATTCTTCTTCTTCGCACTTGGCATTGGGGCACTGCTGTCAATATTTCTTGCGCGTACAATTGTCAGACCGCTGCGGCATCTGGCGCGTGCAGCGGTCAAGGTTCGGCTTGGCCGGGCACAGGAGGTAACCGTACCACGCCTGCCATCGCGCCGCGATGAAATCGGTATGCTCGCCCGCGCCCTGTCGGACATGAGCGTCGCGCTGCGGCAGCGTATCGACGCAACGGAGGCGTTTGCAGCCGATGTAGCGCACGAGATCAAAAATCCGCTGGCATCCCTTCGTTCGGCGCTCGATGGCGCCGAGCGGATCGAAGACCCGGCACTTCGCAAACAGTTGATGGATGTGGCGAAGGCCGACGTTCAGCGAATGGATCGGCTGATTAGCGACATTTCGGATGCCAGCCGAGTTGATTCGCAGCTGGCCAAGGCCAAGTTCGAACCCATCGATTTGGGCGACATGATCGAACAATTATTGCAGGCCCGCGAAGATCGGGGCGGCGATGGCGATGTGACGATTGCCTTTGCCCGACCACGTCGGACGATTGCGACAGTGATGGGCGAAGATGTCCGATTGGAACGCATGTTGACCAACCTGTTCGATAATGCAGTGTCCTTTTCGCCGCGGGGCGCGGTGGTGGAAATTTCCGCTACGCTGGCCGAGGACGAGGTTATCATCCGCGTAAGCGACGAAGGGCCGGGAGTGCCCGAACAAGAACGCGAAGCCATTTTCCGCCGCTTCCACAGCGAACGCCCGGCGTCCGAGAATTTCGGCAAACATAGCGGGCTGGGTCTGGCCATCGCACGCACCATCGTAGAGGGTCATCATGGCCGGATATCAGTGCGTGATCGGGTGGACGGCAAGCGCGGTGCCTGCTTTGAAATCGCCCTGCCCTGCGCTGCCGCGTCGAGCCAATGAGCGGCAATATTGTTCACGCTACTGCAGTTGCAATCAATGGCCAAGGCATATTGCTAATCGGGGCCTCCGGCGCCGGAAAGTCCGATATGGCGCTGCGGCTCATCGATAGAGGCGCAATTCTGGTTAGCGATGACGCAGTGGCGGTCGATACCGAGGGCGACATGCCAGTTGTTAAGCCCGCACCAAACATCAAGGGGAAATTGGAAATTCGCGGCGTCGGAATTTGCAGTACGGACAGCCTGGATTCCGCACCGTTGCGCATGATTGTGGAACTTTGTGCTAAGGTTGACCGGATGCCCGCCTCCACACCCACAAAAGGGGTTTGCGGCTACATAATACCGTTCATAAAACTCGTGCCGTTCGAGATTAGCGCCGCAATCAAACTCGAACACGCATTACGTTCGATTATTGACGCTGGGCTATGGCCGGTGGCAGAACAATCAAACGCTTCCCGCGAAGGCAACAGGATTTGACCCGCAAAACCCCAAAGCCCCAGACAATATTACTGGTAACCGGGCTTTCCGGCGCAGGTAAATCAACCGCGCTAAAAACGCTTGAAGATTTGGGATGGGAGGCTGTCGACAATTTTCCGATCCGCCTTGCCGGACCGCTACTCGATATTCCTGGCGGCGCAAACCGGACAGGACCAGCGGTACCGCTTGCACTCGGTTTCGATAGTCGCACGCGCGGGTTCAAGGTCGAGCAGCTGATTAAGCAGATCAAGCAGCTTCAGAAGAATCCCGATCTTAATATCATGACGCTGTATCTCGATTGTGTCGGAACCGAGATTGAAAGGCGTTATGCGGAGACTCGGCGGAGGCACCCGCTTGCCCAAGATCGGCCAGCCATCGATGGCATATCGCTCGAACAAATGATGATGGAGCCGCTGCGGCGTTGGGCAGAGTCGGTGATCGACACCTCGAAATTATCGGCGCATGAATTGCAAACCGAAATTCGCGAACGGTTCAATAATGAAGTTACCCCGCATTCAACTATTACCGTATCCAGTTTCGGCTATTCGAGAGGTGTCCCACATAATGCCGACCTGATGTTCGATTTGCGTTTTTTGCGCAATCCGCATTGGGACAACAAGCTGCGCCCAATGACCGGACTTGATCGCGAAGTGTCCCAATATGTGGAGGCCGATCCCCAATATTCCAAAGCGATATCGAAGATAAAGGACCTGCTTTCGCTCCTTCTCCCATTATACGACGAGCAGGGTAAGGCGTACGTAAACATCGCTTTTGGCTGCACTGGCGGGCGTCACAGGTCGGTACATGTTGCTGAGCAGTTCGGCATTTGGTTGCGTGAGGAGGGATTTGCACCCACAGTCATACATCGTAATCTGACGTCAAGACCGATTGACGCGCTGGAGGGGCCTGCTAACGGCGCTGACACGAAAAAGACAAAACGGGGT
>JBGSVG010000383.1:0-4282 GCA_041753095.1 Sphingorhabdus sp.
AGAGGACTGAACACGACGCGCTAGCAAAGCTGCAGAGCGAGGCCGTTCGGTAAATTCCGGGCGGCCTTGTTTTTTGACCTCTTGAAAAGTTTTCTCGCCACCCCATCTCAAAACCGGACGCTCAAAAGGGTCCAAACATGACCGCAGGTGCCGATATCGGGCCTGCACAAAACCAAATTGCTTTAAGGAGAATTTGACATGCACCGTTTTGATTTTACCCCATATCGCCGCAATACCGTCGGATTCGACCGGCTGTTCGAGCTTCTCGAAAATTCTGGACGTACAGCCCAGAACGAGAATTATCCGCCGTTCAACATCGAACGCACAGGCGAAAACGAATATAAAGTGACCGTTGCGGTTGCCGGCTTCAAACCCGAAGAAATCGAAATAACTGCGCAGCAGAATATGCTGGTCGTTGCGGGCAGCAAGGATGCCGAGAGCAATGACAATCGCGATTTCCTCCACATGGGTATCGCGAGTCGCAATTTCGAGCGCCGGTTCCAGCTTGCCGACCACATCCACGTAACCAATGCCGACCTTGCCGATGGTTTGCTTATAATCGAACTCGTTCGCGAAGTGCCTGAGGCACTAAAGCCGCGCAAGATTGAGATCGGCGCACAAACTGCCCCTACGGTTATCGAGCATGACGATGGCAAGAAGAAAGCCGGCAAAGCTGCCTAACATATTAAAGTTCGGGGCGGCCGATTGCTCGACCGCCCCGGGCACAAATCGCGCCCCTCTCATCCGACCAGCCCGGGTCGCAAATGGGCCGAACGGATGTGAACCGAATTTGACGTGCCGTTACATCAGTTGACGGTGATGTGTAAACTAACCCAATATTCTGACAATTTCGTTATCAGACCAGACGGCTTTGCTTGACTGCCGCTTCCACAAAGCTGGCAAATAACGGGTGGGGAGCAAATGGCTTCGATTTTAGCTCAGGATGAAACTGTACCCCGATAAACCAGGGATGATCAGGTCGTTCGACAATTTCAGGCAATTCGCCGTCGGGCGACATGCCGCTGAACACCAGCCCGCCTTTTTCCAGCGCAGCTTTGTAATGTATGTTGACCTCGTATCGGTGACGATGGCGTTCCGAAATGTCATTGCTGCCGTAAATAGTCGCGACGTGGCTGTTTCCTGTCAATTTGGCATCATAGGCCCCAAGCCGCATGGTTCCGCCCAGGTCGCCGCCAGATTCGCGCTTTTGAATACCTTCTTCGCTCATCCATTCTGTGATGATACCAACGATCGGTTCGCTAGTGGCACCAAACTCCGTGCTGGAGGCTTCTGATATGCCTGCGGTGTTCCGCGCACCTTCGATGCATGCCATTTGCATACCGAGACAAATCCCGAAAAATGGCACCTGCCGTTCGCGGGCAAATTTAACAGATGCAATCTTGCCTTCGGACCCGCGCTCGCCAAAGCCACCGGGCACAAGAATCGCGTGCATCGGTTCAAGAGCGGCCGTTATGTCGTTTTCGGATTGCTCGAACAGTTCGGCATCTATCCATTTGACGTTCACCTTAACCCGGTTGGCAAGCCCGCCATGCGTCAAAGCTTCGTTCAACGATTTATAAGCATCGGCAAGACCTACATATTTACCAACAACACCGATGGTGACCTCGCCTTCAGGATTGGTCTGACGGTCGATGATATCGTCCCAGCGAGAGAGGTCGGGCTCGCCGCTCGCGTCCATTCCAAAGGTCCGGAGGACTTCGGTGTCGAGCCCTTCAGCGTGATATTGAAGTGGCACTGCGTAAATGCTCTTGGCGTCAAGCGCCGGAATAACGGCTTCTTTGCGTACGTTACAGAAGGCTGCAATTTTAGCGCGCTCGTTTTCCGGCAGCGGATGTTCGCAGCGACATAGCAATATGTCTGGCTGCACGCCCAATGACGCCAGTTCGCGCACACTATGTTGCGTCGGCTTGGTCTTCAGTTCGCCGGCAGCGGCAATATAAGGCACCAACGTAACATGCACCGACAAAGTGCGCTCACGGCCCAGCTCGTTCCGCAATTGTCGAATAGCCTCTATAAAAGGCAATGATTCGATGTCGCCAACGGTTCCACCGATTTCGCACAATACGAAATCAAGGTCGTCGGTTTCCGCCTTGGCAAATTCCTTGATCGCGTCGGTGACATGCGGAATTACCTGCACAGTTGCGCCAAGATAGTCGCCACGCCGTTCACGCTGGATGATCTGCTGGTAAATCCGGCCCGAGGTCACATTGTCCGATTGTCGGGCGGAAACGCCTGTGAAACGCTCATAATGGCCAAGATCGAGATCCGTCTCAGCGCCGTCGTCGGTGACATAGACTTCGCCATGTTGATAGGGCGACATCGTGCCCGGATCGACGTTGAGATAGGGATCGAACTTCCTGATGCGTACGCGGTATCCACGCGCCTGCAAAAGCGCAGCAAGCGATGCCGCCATAAGACCTTTGCCAAGCGAGGAGACCACGCCACCGGTGATAAAAATGAACCGTGCCATGGGAGGAAAGGCTTAAGGCGCCTTTGTGCCAAAACACAAGCGGGCGAATCCCGCAGACAAAAATAAATTTGTGCAAAAGCGGTTTTGACAGCTCCGCCTATCCACCAAAATTATTTGTCGAGCGGTACTTCGGTAGCAGGCGCTGACTTATCGGCAGCCGCCGGGGTTGCGGGTACTGTATTTGCTCCTGCCGCCGGTGCAGTCTGCGTTGTCGGAACTTCGGTGCGTTGGAGCGTGTCATCAATACCGCCCGTGCCGCCCTCTCGCGCTGCAACGAAGGCAAGCGAGATGGATAACAGGATGAATAATGTCGCCAATATCGTCGTTGTGCGCGTCAAAAAGTCTGCCGCTCCGCGTGCGGACATAAGACCCGACGGACTTCCCCCCATGCCAAGCCCACCACCTTCAGACCGCTGCATCAGGATGATGCCAACCAGCGAAGCCGCGATAATTGCCTGAACAACAATGAGAAAATGGAAAAGACCCATGACAAATTCCGAAATAAAAGGGCGTTAGTCCGCCAATGATGCGGCCCACATAGCGACTGGTCCGGCAATCTTCAATGCTATTCGCCTGAATTCGCAGCGGCCGCCAATATCGGTTCGAATTTGGCTGAGTTCAGGCTCGCACCGCCGATCAGTCCACCGTCAACATCCGGAATTGCAAGCAGCATGGCCGCATTTTCGCCGTTCATCGAACCACCATATAGTATGCGGATGGAGCGCCCGGCTTCGCCAAAACGGCTGCCGAGTTGTTCGCGAATAGCATTGTGCATTTCGGCAACGTCCTGCGCATCAGGAATACGTCCCGTGCCGATGGCCCAGACGGGTTCGTAAGCGACGCTGAGCCAATCGCCCGACGCGCTATCGGGAAGTGAATGCTCAACCTGCCCTAGCACAATCGTGAGGGCTTGCCCGCCGTCGCGCTCTTCGAGCGTTTCGCCAACGCACAGGATTACGTTAAGGCCCACGGATTTTGCAGCCTCCGCCTTCAGGCGAATATCAGCATCCTGTTCGTGCTGCGCTGCCCGGCGCTCGCTGTGGCCGATAATCGTTACCGTCGCGCCTGCATCGACCAGCATGGCTGCCGAGACGCATCCGGTGTGTGCGCCGGAAGCATCCATGTGACAGTCCTGACCGCCAATCTGGAATCCAGGTAACTGGCCAGATGCACGCTCAACGAGCGTCGCCGGCAAGCAGATCGCGCTGTCGACCGCGCTATATTTGGCCGCAACCGAAGCAATCGACGATAGCTCCGGCAAATCGCCGGATGTGCCGTTCATTTTCCAGTTGCCGACAATATATTTTCGCATTGAAAGTCCCTTTGGCGTCGAATTCCGAATCTTGGATTGTCCTATGCCTGCCTTTGCTCTGCCGCAGCAAGCCCGTCGCTCGAATGCCCCACTTGATTGACACCCCCTTGCCGCCTAAAGCGGCTCGCAAATATCGGCTTCGGCCCGCATATCAGGATATCGTTGTTCATGATCAGTTTCATTCGTTCGCTCATCAATTCGAAAATTGGTGCTTTGGTTGCACTCATATTTATTGGAATGATCGCCGTGGCATTTGCTTTGGGCGATGTTACCGGTTCGGGTAATTTTGGCGGTTTGAGCGGTGGTAATGTAGCGCGGGTCGGCAACCAGAATGTCACGCTGGGTGAACTTAACGATGCGCTCGAAAACCGGTTGAAGGCCGAGCGCCAAAACAATCCGACATTGGACATGGCGAGCTTTGTTGAAGGTGGCGGACTTGATTCAACGCTTGAACAACTCATCAACCGTTATGGGTTGGC
>JBGSVG010000384.1:0-2044 GCA_041753095.1 Sphingorhabdus sp.
ATACCGACACAATGTTTGCCGCGCTCAAGAAAATCGGGGTCCGGTTGGCGCTTGACGATTTCGGTACCGGCTATTCGTCGCTCGGTTACATGAAGACTGCCCCGTTCGACAAAATCAAAATTGATCAAAGCTTTGTGCGCGGGGCAACTGAGCCTGGCTCGCGCAATGGCGCAATCTTCACGGCGATTGTCGCCTTGGCCGAAGCATTGGAAATGGAAACAACGGCAGAAGGCATTGAAGCGCTCGATCAGCTTGAACTTGTCCGCAACCTCAATGTCAGCCATGTCCAAGGCTATGTTTACAGCATGCCCGTGAGCGATGAGGTGCTGCGTGAGCGCTGTGATGCAGGCGACTGGACCATCGCTCCATCCGGACCGGCGGTGCAGCGCAGCGACCGACTGTCGATGTTCCGCAAAATCGGCGCAATCCATGACAATCATTGCTACTCGGTGGTGCTCCGCAATCTCTCCGTGTCGGGCGCGATGATTGAGGGCATATTGGACGTACCCGTCGGCGCCAAATTCGTTCTGGACTTTGGCGATGGCCAGCTCGCGGTTTCAACAGTGCGCCGGTCTATGAACCACCAGCAAGGATTGGAATTCGAAGAGCGGCTGGTCAATGACGGCAATGGCGGATTATGCACCAGCCGTCGCATCTCGCCTTACATGATGGCTGCAGCAGGCATGCCAATTGCCAATCTGCCCCCAGGATATTACACGCCAGCCGAAGCCGAACAGCGCCCGAAAACCTTACCTGCGTTTAGCACTGTGAGCGATTGGAAAGCTGCCTGAGGCCAATTTCGGTTCTACGGCTACCCTCTCCTTATCGGAAAGCATGACGCCGGCTATTTGGCTTTTCAAAGCCAGCCGGTCAATTAGCTGGGATCAGCCGCTTGGGATCAATTCGAGCATTGTTCCATTTCATACCCCAGTGCAGATGCGGACCGCTGGCGCGTCCGGTCATGCCGACCTTGCCGATGGGTTGGCCCTGTTTGACGACGTCGCCTTCTTTCACCAGTAATTCTGAACTATGCAGAAACGCGCTGTTGAGGCCCATGCCGTGGTCGATCATCAGCAGATGGCCCTCAAGCGTGAACGCATCCGCAGCAGCGAGTGTCACGACGCCGTCGGCCGGAGCCACAAATTCGGTGCCGGATGTAGCGGCGATATCCATTCCGCTATGGTAGCTTCCCGGCGTGCCGTTATAGATCCGCTGCGCACCGAAAAGGCCCGAGATACGTCCGGCGACGGGCTTGATAAATTCCTGCCGCCATCCATTGCTGGCGCTACGAATCGCACGTGCAGCGTTGATGCGCGCGAGTTCCGGCCCGCGTCGCAATTGGAATTCAGCTGTTGTCGCCGCGCCTCCGGTTGGCTTGGCGGCAACATTCTCAATCCGCCATTTGCCTGGCGCGACCGGCAAATAGCGTTCGGTACGATGGCCGTCGGAATAAAGCGCGACCAGACTAAAGCTGTTCTCGGCGTCGCGGTCAAAGCCCATCAGGAAGAAGCCATCCGGGGTTAACGGCAGTTCGGTCCCGTTGAGCATGACCGAACGCGTGCCTTTTGGCGCTTGCCCTGTAATCAAGCCGCCTTGGACGGGCGTTCCCGAAAACCAGAAGTCCGCCGGCCGTGTCTCCGAAGCAATATCGACGATGAGCCGGGGCGAGCTGTCGACGGGCAATGAGGGAAGTCGGGGCGGCGCAGCTGCCATTGGCGGCGTAGCGGTGCAGCTTACTATTGCCGCAAGCGGCAACATCAAGATTGAACCACCGCTCCGCATATGATTTCAGCGCTTGCCGAGCGCCGCCCGGGTTGAAATCTCGGCGCTGGCATAAGGCTCTTGCTTAATGACACTCCAATAGCGCAGCTCTTCAAGCGGGATGACCTGACCCGTCACCGCACACAGCACATGGTCGCCCGGGCTGAGCATCCGGAAACCATTCGCCATATAATGCAGGCGGGCGACTCTTTTGGTGTTCGACATCAACATGCGCGCATTATGGCGCAAAGCGGCTGAACGGGCAATGACAGCTTCAGCCTTA
>JBGSVG010000385.1:0-2738 GCA_041753095.1 Sphingorhabdus sp.
TTCCCATGTCAAGCGCTGCACATCGGGATCTTCGCACATCTTGACGAAGCGTTCGCGGCGCTTGTCATTCTTGTACCAGAAATATTGCATCATCCCCAATATCCAGAACACCCGGCCATGCGCCTTCATAAATGATTTGCGCGCCAACCGGAGCGATCTTGCATCGCCGGTTTTAAGATACGCCGCAACAGCATCAGCGCTATTCCGGCCGGCGGTCATCGCATAATAGATGCCCTCACCCGACGATGGTGCGACTACGCCTGCTGCGTCGCCCGAGACAACGACATTGCGGCCATTGTCCCAGCGTTTGAGCGGCTTTAGCGGAATCGGCGCGCCTTCCTTGCGGATCGTTTTCCAATGTGAAAGCCCGGTCTGTTCACGCATCAAACGCGTCGTTTCACGAAGCGGAAAACCTTTATCTGCGCTACCCAGTCCTATGCTCGCGGTTTTGCCGTGCGGGAATATCCAGGCATAAAAATCAGGCGACAGATGTCCCTGATAATAGACGTCGCAGCGTGTTTCTTCATAATCAGCGTCGATCTCGTCGGGGACCTCCACAATCTCGTGATAGGCAAAAACGCATTTCACATGATCGGCATCTTTGATGCACTGTTTGGCGACATTTGACCGTGCACCGTCGGCACCAATCACCGCGCGCGTCGTAACGGTCTGGACAACGGAAGCCCGATCGGTGCGATAATTGAGAGTGACGATGTCATTGCTGTCATCGATATCCTCGCACTTGCCGGTAACACGCGTAGCGCCTGCCTCGGCGGCACGATTACGTAGCCATTCGTCGAATGTGTCGCGGTCAACCATGCCAACAAAGCCGTCGCCTACAGGCATTACGACTTTTTTGTTCGATGGAGCGATGATCCGCGCCGATTTGGCATGCGCTACGAGCAACGTCTGCGGGATATCGAAATCCTTCAGCAAGCGCGGCGGAACCGCACCTCCGCAAGGTTTAATCCGCCCCGCTTTGTCGAGCAGCATGACCTTATACCCGGCGCGGGCAAGATCGTTTGCCGCAGTTGCCCCCGACGGTCCGCCGCCGACGACAATAACATCATAATCTGGTTGGACGCTCATATCTGCATCGCCTTTCGTGATTGGGTTGGCCGGGTCAGGCTGGTGCCCGTCGCGACCAACGCGGCGAGAACGAACATTATTGCTTCGATGGCAAATACCCACTGAAACGCGATACCATCTTGCCCCATGATGAAGCGCAATTGGTCGACGATGACTGCGCCGAGCAGACCGCCGGTGCCAAAGGCCACCGCTTGGGATGCGCCCCAAACGCCCATACGAGCGCCTTCGCCGGAATTTTGCCCGTCGCTCGCAAGGCCAAGCATCGCACTGACCGCTGCGACCGCGAATATCCCGTTCGCTATTCCAAGCCCGAACACATTGACCTTAAGTGGCCAAGCGATGCCGAATGTTGCGGCCATCGATAGTCCGGCAAGCATGACGGCAGAACCAAAACATCCTAGAACAATCCAGAGCTTCAAATTCGGCCCGAATTTTTTGGTGTATAGACTGCCTCCCAAACCAGCAGCCAGCATCCCGGCTAATATACCACTATGCTGAAGGCCCGATAGCTGGGTCGACTCTCCCGGCGTCATTTGGAAAACCAACCCGGCGAAAGGTTCAAGGATCAGGTCCTGCATGCTGTAGGCCAGCATCGAAATGAACACGAAATAGGTAAAGCGTCGCGCCTGATTATCGCGCCAGATGTCGCGAAGGACTTCGGCAAAACTGGCACCTGTTTCACTGCGTTGTGAAGACAAAACAGGCTGGCTGTTTCGCTCCAACCCGCGCAAAGCGAGCATGGCGAGGCAAAATCCAATCAGCACGACAACACTGCACACGATGGCTAAACGCGCCTCGCTGAACGGATCAAGATATGCGCCGGACACACCGGCAGCAATTACGATCCCTGCGACCATCATCGTCCAGCTAATCGCAGCGGCGGCCGGCTTGCGTTCGTCGGCGACGCGCGATGCCAATAATGCCAGCAACGCCGTACCCGACATCCCGACGCCAAGGCCGATAAGTGTGAACCCGGCGACTGCTACAATGACGGGAAGCGCGCCCGACCCCGACATCATTATGGTCGCATCGACCGAAACCAATGCTCCAAGCGCCAATATTCCCATACCCGTCATAACCCAGGAGCTGCGCCATGCCGACCGGTCCGAGCGATGACCCCATAAAGGGCGGGTCAACTGAACGCCATAATGCCAAGCGACCAGCGCCGCCGGGATCGCTGCTGCGATGGCATATTCGACAACCATGACGCGGTTGAGCAGTGACGTCGCCAGCATCACCATCGCCCCTATCGCCGCCTGCACCGTGCCGAGCCGTAAGATGCCAAGCCATCCGATGCCCAACGATTTTGCCGCGTTCCCGGTCATATATATCCCCCAAGGCCAAGCGCGGCGGCCAGCATCCCGAATACGTAAAGCGATACGCCTGTGGCGTTGTACCAGGGTGCGAATTTAGCTGGGTCACTGACGAGGCGAACCATCAGACCTATCTGGATTGCAACAAACAGGCCGACGATTGCGGCAGATAATGCCATGCCTTGCCAGACCAACAGGGCGATTACAGCAATCTGCGCGAGCGCCATGACGGAACACGCAAACAACGCGGCACCGCGTACGCCCATCGTCACTGGAAGCGATCGAAGACCCGTGGCACGGTCGCCTTCTACTGCCTTGAAATCGTTGAGCGTCATA
>JBGSVG010000386.1:0-5428 GCA_041753095.1 Sphingorhabdus sp.
TTTTGTCTGATTAGGATTCGAAATGCGCCTGTCCAATATGGCAGATTATGCAGTGGTGGTAATGAGCGCAGCTTCGCGGCATTGCGGCTCTGCGCGCGTGTCGGCGACTGATTTGGCGGCGGAAACCGGGCTGGCTTTGCCGACCACGCAGAAGCTGGTGAGCATATTGACCAAGGCAGGATTGCTGCGTTCCGCACGCGGCACTGGTGGCGGCATAACGCTGGCGCGTCCAGCGGCAGCAATCAGCATGGCTGATATAATCGAAGCCGTCGAAGGCCCGATTGCGATGACCGCTTGCTGTGAAACCGGCAAGCATGATTGTGCGATGGAGGGCAACTGCCAAGTCCAACCGCATTGGGCCGTGGTCAACAAAACGGTGCGCGGGGCTTTGGCCGAGATCAATCTGGCGGGGCTGGTGCGATGACCGATGATATCGAAGTGAAAGATAAGGCAGCGTGGGATGCCGCCGAAAAGGTTGCCGATTACGAGCATGGCTGGTCGTCGGACATCGAAACCACCTTCGCGCCCAAGGGACTGACCGAGGATACCGTTCGTTTTATCTCCGCAAAGAAGAACGAGCCCGAATGGATGCTCGAATGGCGGCTGAAGGCGTATCGCCACTGGTTGACGATGGAAATGCCCGATTGGGCCAAGCTGAATATCGATCCCATCGATTATCAGGACGCCTATTATTATGCCGAGCCCAAGGCCAAGCCGAAGCTGGGCAGCCTTGACGAGGTCGATCCCGAAATCTTGCGTATATATGAGAAACTCGGCATTCCGATTGCCGAGCAGGAAGTGCTGGCTGGCGTCGAAGGCGCGCGCAAGGTCGCGGTTGATGCGGTGTTTGACAGCGTCAGCGTCGCCACCACCTTCCGCGCCGAACTCGAGCGCGCGGGTGTCATCTTCCGCAGCATATCCGAGGCGATAAAGGAATATCCCGACTTGGTGCGCAAATGGCTCGGCAAGATCGTGCCGATGCACGACAATTATTTCGCGACACTCAACTGCGCGGTCTTCTCCGACGGGACATTCGTCTACATCCCCGAAGGCGTGCGCTGCCCGATGGAGCTTTCCACCTATTTCCGCATCAACGCGGAGAATACCGGGCAATTCGAGCGCACGTTGATCGTCGCCGACAAGGGTAGCTACGTCAGCTACCTCGAAGGCTGCACCGCGCCGATGCGTGACGAGAATCAGCTTCATGCCGCCGTGGTCGAACTGGTCGCGCTGGACGATGCCGAGATCAAATATTCGACCGTGCAGAACTGGTATCCCGGCGACGCCGAGGGCAAAGGCGGCATCTATAATTTCGTCACCAAGCGCGCTTTGTGTCAGGGGCGGAACAGCAAGGTGTCGTGGACTCAGGTCGAAACCGGCAGCGCGGTGACATGGAAATATCCAAGCTGCGTTTTGAACGGTGAAAACAGCGTTGGCGAATTTTATTCGGTCGCGGTGACCAACAATTACCAGCAAGCCGATACCGGCACCAAGATGATCCATAATGGCAAGGGGTCGCGTTCGACCATCGTGTCAAAGGGCATCAGCGCCGGGCACAGCAACAACACCTATCGCGGACTGGTGCGCGTCGCACCTAATGCAGAGGGCGTGCGCAACTTCACCCAGTGCGATTCGTTGCTCTTGGGGTCATTGAGCGGCGCCCACACCGTCCCCTATATCGAAGTCCGCAACCCCAGCGCGCAGATCGAGCATGAGGCGACGACGAGCAAGATTTCCGACGACCAGATGTTCTACGCGATGCAACGCGGCCTGAACGCCGAAGAAGCCGTGGCGCTGATCGTCAACGGCTTTGCCAAGGAAGTGCTGCAGCAACTGCCGATGGAATTTGCTGTCGAAGCGCAGAAGTTGCTGGGCATTTCGCTCGAGGGAAGCGTAGGTTGAGCATGCGAAACGGCGTTTACTACGGCCTTTGGGCGGCTTGGGGCCTGATAGCGTTTCCGTTCTCTGCAATCTCGATTTTCATGTTCGGCTCCATTCCGATGTGGCCGGAATTTGGCAATGAAGCAACGATTGAAGGTGCAATCATCTGGGCCGCTTTAACGGCTTGGGTATACTTTCTTCCCGTGGGCCTAATCACGACGCGCCGCTGGTGGCATGACCGAAATGACATAGTGGAAAACTAATGCTCCAAATAAATAACCTCCACGCCAATGTTGGCGACAAGCCTATCCTCAAGGGCCTCACCCTCTCGCTAAACGCGGGCGAGATCCATGCGATCATGGGGCCGAATGGCGCCGGGAAATCGACGCTGGGCTATGTGCTGTCGGGGCGGCCCGGTTATGAGGTGACCGAGGGTTCGGTGACTTTTAACGGGCAGGATCTGCTTGGCCTAGACCCCCACGAACGCGCAGCCGCTGGCCTGTTCCTCGGCTTCCAATATCCGGTCGAAATCCCCGGCGTGTCGAACGTGCAGTTCCTGCGCGAGGCGCTGAATGCGCAGCGCAAGCATCGCGGCGAGGCTCCGCTATCGGGGGCTGAATTCCTGAAGGTCGCACGCGAACAGGCGGGCGCGCTTGGCATGGATATGGATATGCTCAAGCGCCCGGTGAATGTCGGCTTTTCGGGCGGCGAGAAAAAGCGCAACGAGATGGTGCAGATGGGCATCATCGACCCCGCACTCGCGATCCTCGACGAGACCGACAGCGGCCTCGACATCGACGCGCTGCGCGTGGTCGGCGACGGCATCAACCGCATCATGCGGCGGCCCGATAAGGCCGTGCTGCTGATTACGCATTATCAGCGGCTGCTCGATTATGTGAAGCCGGACTTTGTCCATGTGCTTGATGGCGGCCGCATTACGCGGACGGGCGGCGCCGAACTGGCGCTAGAGTTGGAGCGCGATGGTTACAAGGAACTGGCGGCTTGAATCTTCCCGCGCCAACCCGCCGCGATGAAGCATGGCGTTATAGCGACATTACTGCGGTCGAGGCGGCGTGGCCTTTGCCTGCGGCGGAGTGCATCGTTGTACCTGCCAGCGGGACATTTGCACGGACGATTGTGCAGAACAGCGGTTCTATACACCAACTCGACGTTGCAATCGGCAAAGGCGCAACTGCTGCGATCCACGTCCTCAACATCGGCGGCGCTTACGGGCGGGTTGAGTTGAACGTTACGCTCCAAGAAAAAGCCGATTTCAAACTCGGCGCGGTGCAGATTGGTGGTGGCGAGCAGACACTCGAAATCGTCACGACCGTGACCCATGCCGAACCCGGCGCAACGTCCTCGCAGATCGTTCGCTCGGTGCTGGCAGGTAAAGCGACAGGCACATATCTCGGCAAAGTCGCGGTGGCGCGGGATGCGCAACTGACCGACAGTGTGCAGTCGGTGAAGGCAATGCTGCTCGACCGAAGCGCGACCGCGAATGCAAAACCCGAACTCGAAATATACGCCGACGACGTCAAATGCGCGCATGGCTGTGCGATTGGCGAGCTCGATCCGATGGGGCTGTTTTATCTGCAGGCACGCGGCATTGCGCCTGCGGATGCAAAGAAGCTGATGCTGCAGGCGTTTGTTGCTGGCGTGTTTGAAGGCGCGGCGGATGAGGACATGCTGACCGCAGCGGCGCTCAAGAAATTGGGGGAACTGGTGTGACAGTCCTCACCGCTGCCACGACAGAACGCGCCATCGCCCGCTGGGAAAATGAGGGCGGAACTGTTTCGCACGAGCTCCGCCAGGATTTCCCCGGCGTCCGCGACTGGCATTATCTCGACACCGCCGCGACCGCACAGAAGCCGCAAGTCGTTCTCGACTCGATGATGCGGGCGGGCGGCGAGGATTACGCGACCGTTCACCGCGGCGTCTATGCGCGCTCGGCCAATATGACGGTGGCGTTCGAGGCAGCGCGGGAGCGCGTGGCGCGCTTTATCGGTGCAGCATCACCAAACGAAATCGTCTTTGTGCGCGGCGCGACCGAGGGCATCAATCTGGTCGCGCAAAGCTGGGGTCCGACGAATCTGAAAGCTGGTGACCGCATCATGCTGTCGCAGCTCGAACATCACAGCAATATCGTGCCGTGGCAGATGCTGGCTGAAAAGGTCGGTGCGCATATTGATGTGTGTCCGCTGACCGAAGATGGCCTGATCGATCTCGATTGGCTGGAAGCCAACCTTACATCGGCGCATAAGTTGGTGGCACTGGCGCACGTGTCCAATGTGCTTGGCTCGATCCTCGGCGCAAAGCGCGCTGCCAATGCCGCCCATGTCGTCGGCGCAAAGCTGCTGCTCGATGGCTGTCAGGCCGCGCCCCGGATGCGGCTCAACATGGCTGAACTCGGCTGCGACTTTTACGTGCTGTCGGGCCACAAATTATACGGCCCTACCGGTGTCGGCGTCCTTTGGGCTAAGTCCGAAACGCTCAATGCGATGCCGCCATGGCAGGGCGGCGGCGCGATGATTGACCGCGTGACGTTTGAAAAAACCACCTACGCCCCCGCCCCCTCGCGGTTCGAAGCGGGCACGCCGATGATCATCGAGGTCATCGGGCTTCACGCCGCCATCGACTATGTCGACGCCATCGGCCCCGAAGCGATATTCGCGCATGAAAGCGCGTTGGCGGCACAAACCCGCGAGGCATTGCGCGCGGTGAACTCGATCACGCTTTATGGCCCCGAGAAATCAGCAGGCATCGTGTCCTTTTCGATGGAGGGGGTGCATCCGCACGACATCGGCACCATATTGGACGAAGAGGGCGTGGCCATCCGAGCAGGGCATCATTGCTGCCAGCCTTTGATGGACCATCTGGGCGTTCCTGCCACCGCGCGGGCGAGCTTCGGGATTTACAACGACGAAAACGATGTCGCGGCGCTGGTGCGCGGGCTGAAACGAGTGAAGAGGATCTTCGGATGAACGAGCAAATCCGGATAGAAGAAGTCGATAGCGTCGAGAAGCCACCTAAAGCGCGCGTTGAAACTGCAGCAGAGACATTCGAGCGTAAGAAAGATTATCTCGAAGGCTTCCTCGCGCAAAAGCCTGCCGTGCCCGACGCGGGCCAACCCGATGGCGAACTGTACGAAGCGGTCATCGAAGCGCTCAAGGAAATTTACGACCCCGAAATTCCCGTCAATATTTACGACCTCGGCCTTATCTACAATGTCGAGATTAACAACGGCCATGCCCTCGTGTCGATGACTTTGACCACCCCGCATTGCCCGGTCGCCGAGTCGATGCCCGGCGAGGTCGAGTTGCGTGTCGGCGCGGTGCCGGGGATCGGCGATGCCGAGGTCAATCTGGTTTGGGAGCCGGCATGGACCCCCGCCAACATGACCGATGAAGCCCGTCTGGAGCTTGGAATGCTATGACCGAAGTCAAAACAAGAGCGCGCCCCGCCGCCGTCAACCTGACCCCGGCATCCGAGGCACGCATCGCCGAACTGATGGCCAAGGCCCCTGCCGATGCCATCGGCGTCAAAC
>JBGSVG010000387.1:0-7989 GCA_041753095.1 Sphingorhabdus sp.
TGCTAATCCCCCTCTTAGAGAAACATAGTTTTACACAAATTTCAGATCCATCAACAGTTTTTTGTAACGTGGGTCATTCCTCAAAGGATCAAGCAATGGATCATTGAGGAGATAAACCAGCCCTGAGTCGGCTGTGATGTAGGCTTTAACCAGCGCGGCAAAGGCGTTTTCGATATCTCCCCATTGTGCATATATCTGCGCCTGCTGGTAAAGGGCATTGTCGCCATGTTCTGTGACCAGTGCCGCAAGCTGATCTGCGGCTTCGTCCGTTTTGCCGCGCTTGTGCGCGATAATCGCTTCGCCGGGTAGCGAGAGCAGGGTGTTAGTCTCCTGAAAAAATTCGCTTTCGGCTTTGTCGAGATTTCCCAGCATGAAATAGGCATTGCCGATATCACCGTGGATCGTGCTTCGTTTTGGGTTTAGCGCGAGTGCTTTGCGGCCAAACGCTATTGCTTCCTCATAAGATTTTGCGGCATATTTGATATTGCCTGCTGATTTGAAAATCGACGGGTTTAAAGGGTCGAGCGCTGCTGCGCGGTTAATCGCTACATCGGCATCATTGAACCGACCGGTTCTTGCACAATAGACTGCATATCGGCTGAGTACATCGACATCACTCTTCGCAAGTGCATGCGCGCGTTCATATGGCTGCCGTGCGGCTTTTGCATCAAGCCCGCCATAAAACAGCGCGTACCCCAATGCTGCAAAAGCAGGGGCAAATGTCGGCGCGATTTCTGTCGCGCGCTTCGCCTCGGCCACGGCTTCGCTGTACAGTGTCTTGCGTTCGCCGGCGGTTGCAAACTGGTTTGCGATTATCGCTAGCGATCGCGACCGCAATGCCCGGGGGGCAGCATATTTGGTATCGAGAGCAATTGACTGGTCAAGCAAGGCCAAGGCGGCACGTTCTGAGCCCTCATCGACATGTGCCTCGAACAAGTCCCGCCCGCGCAAAAAAGCGTCGAAAGCTGCAAGGCTCTTGGTGCCGCCGACCTGGACTGATGGTTGATCTGCCGAATGTGAATCCATGGCTATAGACAGGGCACCGGCAACTGCGATGGCAATTTCACTTTGAACAGCAAAAACGTCAGAAAGCTGCCGTTCGAATGTTTGCGCCCATTTGCTGATGCCCGTTCTGCCATCGATCAGATCGGTCGCAATTTTCAGCCGGTCACCCATTTTCTGGACATTTCCGTCGAGCAGGAACGATAC
The DNA here is from genome assembly GCA_041753095.1 of Sphingorhabdus sp. Lineage (GTDB taxonomy): Bacteria > Pseudomonadota > Alphaproteobacteria > Sphingomonadales > Sphingomonadaceae > Sphingorhabdus_B. Next base: position 1,210 of record JBGSVG010000387.1, read on the forward strand.
CTGCAATTCCCTGGCAATCGAGCGTGCATCGCCATCATGATCGCGAAACTGGTTAGAAGAGGTTTGGCCGACTATTTCGAGAAGAGCATTGCGCGACAGGTTTGATCTTATTTCCGATGCAAGCCCGTCGGAAAAATAGCGCTGTTCGGGGTCGCCCGAAAGATTATCAAATGGCAACACGGCGACGCTGTTACCCTTCGCACCGCCGCCGAACAGTCCGCTATTCCAAAGCAAAAAGCCTCCACCCGCCGCTGCCAAGGATAGTCCACCCACCATCGCGCCTCTGCGGGTGATGAGGGCACTGCGCGCAGGCTTTGCCACGGGCAAATCCACCGTTTTTTCGTGCAAAGCGGCAACCGACCGCAGAAGGCTCTGCACCGCCGGGTCTTCAGTGGTGATTTTCGCGCGCGCCAGATTAATCACTTGAAACTGCCCGAACCCCAATGGCGGGTCCGAACCATCTAGCGACAGCGGTACCAAAACCCGTCGATCGCGACCGCGCGTTGCTTCGTCATGGACCCAATGTGATTGTACTGCCGCTTTCGACCACAAAACGACGACCGCTTTTGCTCGATTCAGGGCATCTTCGGTGGTGTGTGAAAAGCGCTCTCCGCCTTCTAGCAAACCGTCCCACCATGTCGCAAACCCCGCCGCTTCGATGAGTTGAATGATTGGTAACGCGCGCGCCTGATCCTCCCGTGAATAGCTGACAAACACAGTTGTTTGCATCCGTTCCGGGTTGCCTTTTGTCTTGCTGCTTTCAATCACGTCCATGTCGTGCCACCACCGCATGGGTGGCCTTGCGTTCAACACCCACCCCGCTGCTATTGGTCCCATTCTTTATCGTTCGTGGCAATAGATATTCATCAGCCCGCTGCGGTGCGTATCACTATCCCCAAGGAAGCCGGATGCTGCAAAATTGGATGGCAACCATGAAGTCCCGCAGTGGATTGGGTGTCCGCAAGGCTTTACCAGAGTCCAAACTCCAAAAAGCAGGAGATTATGCTCGGCAAAGTTCGTATTTCAGGGATGCCGAATTGGAATGCGGCAAGATGAATTCCCACCCACCTCGCTCAGGCGGTAGCTTTCGGACCCGGGCGCCTCAGTTTAGGCCATGTGTGCTGTCGTCCTTCTACCCAAAACGGCGCTTAAGGCGCATCCTCAATAACCTGTAGCCGTGGAGTCAGCGCATCGTAGGTGGCGATAATCCTGCACTTGGAAGGGCAAAGCCGATCGACGCGCTCCTTGACCGTCTCGGGATCGGGATGTCTGGGTATGAAACCGCCGAAAACAGATTTTGGCTTCTTTCGTTTGATTGGAGCTGGCAATGCGGACGTCCAGTGGTTGTTGCCCTGTGAGTCCACATAATGCACCAACACACCATTCATTTCGACACGGCCATTATCTGTCGTCTTTTGACCGGTCCGGGCATAAGCCGACACAGTGCACGAAACGCCAGTATCGGCTGTGCAGCGATCCAGGATTTTGTTGACGGTGGCCTCAGAATCTTCACTGCCGCTAATCAACCAGCTTTTCTTATGCGCCGCTGTTGGTTTCGTCGGCTGGACAACCATAGCCCACTTGCTTTGAATCAACTTTATTATGGGGAAAAAGTCCTGCGCTTGATCAATATCCGGGTCGACGTCGAGGAAAAAAGCATCAGCATCGTACGAGGTATAAAAATCACAGCCGAAAGAGTTTTTCAAACAACTTCTCATCGACACATTCGGGTCTAATAACATCTCATTGCCAACCGCTCCTTCTATATAACGTTGGCCCATGCCGTCTTCGGAAATATAGATCTGAGCGCTACCGCCCAACTGTGCGGCAATATGACAACCTCCACCGGTCGCCTTGTTGCATGCATCTAGAACACGTGCCTTCGCGGCTTCGAGCGTTTTAACCTTGATTGATACCCAATATGCGCCTGTATCAGTATGATATGCAGCCGCCATAAATCCGAGCTCTGTCGGGCGTCGCGGAACAGACGTAATCTGATGATTTGGACCTGAATCTGATGAACCTCTATTCCCGCCACTCGAGGGACCCATAGGCGCGCAGCCCTCCCACCCTGCCGATCCGCCCCCAATGGGGAAATACCCCGGAGGACAATTGCCTTCAGCTTCGGCAGGCGCGACCCAAAACAGCACCGGCCCAGCAATCATTATAATTGTGCCCAATATCATCTGGCGGCGCTGCGCCGAAGCGCTTTTCAGGTTCAGGAAAACTGCCATGTATCGAACATCCTCAATCTTCGGAAAGCGGGTGCATCGGCGGCACATACATAGGACAGCTCAGCCAAGACCCTGCTATATCTTACTGCCGCCTTACAACACTATTGCATCCTCTATTTGGACTTCTTGGCGATAGGCTATGGTTGTTCTGAGACCAACAATAGCGATGTACTGGTGCAGATGCGACCAAAGCACCAAATATCAAGGGCCGACACTGTGCGTAAATAGTCCCCGCCAGTTCTGGATTTGAGTTGGAGCAGCGCCTGCTCACCCGCGCTTCCACTTTTGTGGTGTCAGTGTGAACCTCCTGCCGTTTTTGAATCCAGCGGTTGTAGCGTCAAGGTCGTCGCTCAATAGCTGCTTTGTGCATGCCAGCGGCCTATCAAATGCAGCTCCGGCGAGATTCATCTAGCGTATAGCGACGCCAGGATGACGAAGTATTTCAAGGAAAATAAAAATTGTCGAAGTTACAAACGCTCAGAAAATGTGAGGCGTGTCTTTAAGGACGTGGATACGTAATTCGCCGGACATGCTAATCGCAAGGCTTAACCGGGAGTTGCAATTACGGGAAGAAAGTCCCGGCCATAATTGCGAACAAAAGACTCAAAAGCGTCCATCGCTGGCGAACGGGCGCGGTCGGCGCGGCGGACGACGAACCATTGTCGCAAAACTGGTGTGTCGGCTACATCGAGAACGGCTAGGCGACCTATCTCTACCTCCATCGCGATGGTGTGTGCCGAAATAAATGCAATGCCCATTCCCGCCATCACGGCCTGCTTGATGGTCTCGTTTGAACTGAATTCGGTGCCTAGATTGTCCAGACGACCGGGGATATCGCTCAGGAATAGTTCGAGCGACGTGCGCGTTCCCGACCCCGGTTCACGGACCAGAAACGCCTCTTCGGCAATGCGCTGTTTGGAAATTTGCCGTTTGCCAGCCAACGGGTGATCGGGCGCTGCTATGATGACCAGAGGGTGGTCGCCGAGCAGTGTGGTTTCGACTGGCGTCTTGCGGCTCGGGCGCCCCATCAGCGCTATGTCTATTTGTTGTTCGCTGAGCGCTTCGATAATAGCTGCCCGGTTTCCTATCGTGAGGCTGATTTCAATTCCGGGACGCTCTTCAGTAAAACCTGCCATCAAGCGGGGAACGAAATATTTGGCGGTGGAGACGGCACCCAACCGCAAGCGTCCCAGCCCGGCGCCGCGAATAGAGACAATGTCGTCCTTCAGTGTCGCCAACCGCAGTTCGACATCTCGCGCGGCGTCGATCACGGCACGGCCCGCATCAGTCGCCCGAAAACCCTCTGAATTACGCTCAAATAAAGCCGTGCCTACCATTGCTTCTGCCTGTTGGATTTGCAGCGTAACGGCAGGCGGCGTTAGACCGATTTCTCGCGCGGCCAAGTTGATCTGACCCAGCCGGTCTACGACCAAAATTGCGTGGAGCTGCCGGATAGTAAGGTTCAGCATTTCCACAGAGTTAGATTTACTTATCTATTGTGTAAAGATAATAAACTTTACTTAACCATGGGCTGGCGCTGATATCTCTCTCGGAGAGTGGAGAATAATCAGCCGTGATAGGAAAAACCCTCACCGCATATTTGGCATCGCAGGATGGTGACGAGACAAAAGTTGCGGTCGCAGAAACCGTTAGGCTGATTGCCGACGCTGGCGTTGCGCTTGCCGTCACGATTGCTAACGGCCCCCTCGGTTCTAACTTCGCTGAAAAAGAGGGTGACACCAATGCCGATGGCGATGCCCAGCGCGGCCTTGATTTGCTCGCCGATGACCGCTTTTTGACAGCACTGAGTCAATCGCCAGTCGGGGTGTATGCTTCTGAAGAATTGAACCAGCCGGTATTGATCGACGCGTCGCGGCCGCTGGCTCTAGCTATCGACCCGCTCGACGGTTCGTCCAATATCGATACCAATGTGTCTATCGGGACCATTTTTTCGATCCGGCCTTTCTCCGGCGACAGAATGGCACCATTTCTTTGCGATGGGCGGCAGCAGCTGGCAGCTGGCTTCCTGATTTACGGCCCGCAACTGGCGCTGGTTCTGACACTGGGACATGGCACCGCGATTTTTATCTATTCGCCAGCTGCTGGAGATTTCCTGCTGTCCAGTCCGCAATGCGAGATCCCCGCCAAGCGCGCCGAATTTGCTATCAACGCGTCTAACTATCGGCATTGGGAAGAGCCAGTTCGGCTCTATTTCGACGATTGTCTTAAGGGCGGCCACGGCCCACGCGAAGCGGAATTCAATATGCGTTGGATAGCCTCGCTCGTCGCAGAGACCTATCGCATCCTCGTCAAGGGCGGCGCGTTTCTTTATCCCGGCGACCGTCGGCGCGGCTATGCCAAAGGGCGGTTGCGACTGGTGTACGAGGCACATCCGATCGCGATGCTGGTCGAGCAGGCTGGCGGTCTCGCTACCGACACAGTTGACCCCATCCTCGACGTTGCGGCCACCGACTTGCACCAGCGCGTACCTTTGGTGTTCGGCTCTGCCGCCGAAGTGCGCCGCATCGGACGGTATCATACGATGTCCAGTAACATGCCCGACCGTGCACCACTGTTCGCCAAACGCACATTGTTTCAGGCCTGAAGGGGCGCGTCATGTCGATTAAACACCCCATCATTTCAGTTACCGGCTCTTCAGGCGCGGGGACGACGACGGTCAAGCATGTGTTCGAGCAGATATTCCGGCGCGAAGGCATCCATGCCGCGACCATCGAAGGTGATAGCTTCCACCGATATGACCGGGCGACGATGCGGCAGAAACTCGCCGACGCCGATGCGGCGGGTAACCGTCATCTGAGCCATTTTGGTCCCGGCGAAAACCTGTTCGAGGAACTGGAAGCGACATTCCGCCAATATGGCGAAACTGGAACGGGCAAGTCGCGTTATTACATCCACGACGATAAGGAGGCAGCGTTGCACGGCGCAGCCCCGGGAACCTTCACCGAATGGGGCGACCTGCCAAGCCCGAGCGATGTGCTATTCTACGAAGGGTTGCATGGCGCGGTCGTCACCGAAACCGTCAATGTCGCGCAATATGCTGATCTGAAAATCGGCGTAGTGCCAGTCATCAATCTTGAGTGGATTCAGAAGCTGCACCGCGACAAGGCTTCGCGCGGACATTCGGCGGAGGCCGTAACCGACACGATCCTTCGGCGTATGCCCGATTATATCCATTATATCTGCCCGCAGTTCGTAGAAACCGACATCAATTTCCAACGCGTGCCCGTGGTCGATACCTCGAACCCGTTCGTGGCGCGGTGGATACCGACCCCGGACGAATCGATGGTGGTCATCCGCTTCAAAAATCCGCGCGGGATAGACTTTCCGTACCTGACCGCAATGATCCAGAATTCGTTCATGAGCCGAGCGAACTCGATCGTCATTCCCGGCGGCAAGCTCGATATCGCAATGCAGCTCATCCTGACCCCGATGATCCTGCGCATCGTCGACCGCAAACGGAGGATGGACTGATGGCTAGAATAACCTTGCGCCAATTGCTCGATCATGCGGCGGAGCACAGCTACGGCGTGCCTGCTTTCAACATCAACAATATGGAACAGGGCCTTGCGATCCTTGAGGCCGCGCAAGCGTGCGATGCGCCGGTCATCTTGCAAGCCAGCCGCGGTGCGCGCTCTTACGCAGGCGACATCATGCTCGCTAAGATGATGGAAGCGCTGGAAGCGATGTTTCCGGCGATCCCCATCGTTATCCATCAGGATCATGGCAACAACGTTCAAACCTGCCTGAGCGCAATCCAGAATGGCTTTACGTCAGTGATGATGGACGGCAGCCTCAAGGAGGACGCCAAGACGCCTGCTGATTATGATTACAACGTCAATATCACCGCCGAAGTCACTCGGTTGGCGCATATGGTGGGTGCATCGGTCGAGGGCGAGCTGGGCTGTCTGGGTTCACTCGAAACCGGACAGGGCGAGGCCGAGGACGGACACGGGTTTGAAGGCGCGCTTGACCATTCGATGCTGCTCACCGATCCCGACGAGGCCGAACGCTTTGTTGCCGAAACCAAGGTCGATGCGCTCGCGGTCGCGCTTGGTACGAGCCACGGTGCATATAAATTCACGCGCAAACCGACCGGCGACATCCTGGCGATGGACGTCATCGAGAAGATTCACCAGCGTCTGCCCAATACGCACATCGTCATGCACGGCTCATCCTCGGTGCCCGAGGAGTGGCAGGAGGTCTTCAACAAGCATGGCGGCGAGATGCGCGAGACTTACGGCGTACCCGTCGAGGAGCTGGTCAAGGGTATCAGAATGGGCGTGCGCAAGGTCAATATCGACACCGATTTGCGTCTGGCGGCAGCGGCAGAATTCCGCCGTGTTGCGGTGACGAGCCCATCCGAGTTCGATCCACGCAAGTTTTTGAAACCCTCAATGGACGCAATGGCCTCAATCTGCCGCGCGCGTTTCGAGGCGTTCGGGACCGCAGGGCAGGCCTCCAAAATCAGAATCGTACCAATGTCAGAAATGGCCAAGCGTTACGCCAGCGGTTCGCTCGACCCGCA
>JBGSVG010000388.1:0-6241 GCA_041753095.1 Sphingorhabdus sp.
GAAGCTAAGGAGTGGAAAAATGGCAGCAAGTCTCAAGATAATCGATGGGGATCAGGCAAAGAATATGAATAATTCAGACCGTGAAAAGGCGCTTGATGCAGCGCTGGCGCAGATTGACCGTGCATTCGGTAAAGGCTCGGCAATGAAGCTGGGTAGCCGTGAGGCGATTACCATTGATGCGGTATCAACGGGTTCGTTGGGTCTTGATATTGCACTTGGCATTGGCGGTTTGCCAAAAGGCCGCGTTATCGAAATCTACGGCCCAGAAAGTTCGGGCAAGACAACCTTGACTCTGCACGCCATTGCCGAAGCGCAAAAGGCGGGCGGCACGGCTGCTTTTATCGATGCGGAACATGCGCTCGACCCTGGCTATGCCAAGAAATTGGGCGTCGATATCGATAACCTCATTGTTTCGCAGCCCGACACCGGTGAGCAGGCGCTGGAGATTGCCGATACGCTGGTGCGTTCCAATGCGGTGGACATTGTCGTTATCGACTCGGTGGCGGCCCTTGTGCCGCGCGCCGAAATCGAAGGCGAAATGGGCGATAGCCATGTCGGTCTTCAGGCGCGTTTGATGTCACAGGCGCTGCGCAAAATTACCGGATCGATCAGCCGCTCGAACTGCATGGTGATTTTCATCAACCAGATCCGCATGAAAATCGGTGTGATGTATGGTTCGCCCGAAACCACCACCGGCGGTAACGCCCTCAAATTCTACGCTTCAGTCCGTCTGGACATCCGTCGCACTGGCCAGATTAAGCAGGGCGAAGACATTGTCGGCAACACCACGCGGGTGAAGGTCGTCAAGAACAAGGTCGCACCACCGTTCAAGCAGGTCGAGTTCGACATCATGTATGGTGAAGGCATTTCCAAGACCGGCGAATTGCTTGATCTGGGTGTGAAGGCAGGCATTGTCGAAAAATCGGGTAGTTGGTTCAGCTATGACTCGATCCGTATCGGGCAGGGTCGTGAAAATTCGAAAAATTATCTGACCGAGAACCCCGAAGTCGCAGCCCGGCTCGAAGCCGCCATTCGCGGCAAGACCGAAGAGGTCGCCGAGGTGATGATGACCGGTCCCGACGCGGACGATGATATCGCCGAATAAGTTTCCTCTTCCCCTAGAGGATTGAGCGCGGCCTTGCCTGAGTCCGCTGCTTTCGACCCGCCCTGGTCCACCCCGGGGCGGGTCATTTGTTTGGCGATGTTAAGGTGACACTTTAGTCAAGTCTTTCGCCATTTTCCGGATGGCGATTGCTTGACATCGCGGTTCCAAGAAGCCCATCTGACAAACCAATACTCAAGCCAAAATAACGCTTTGGCAGCATTAAGCCGGGAGAGAGCAGATGAGCATCATTGTCCACCACCTCAACAATTCACGTTCACAGCGGATATTGTGGCTGCTCGAAGAACTTGGCGCGCCTTATGAAATCCGCCATCACCAGCGTGATGCCGTGACCAATCTTGCCTCACCCGAGCTTTGCGCCATCCACCCCCTCGGCAAGTCGCCAGTCATCGAGGATGACGGCAAAATCATCTATGAGTCCGGCGCAATAGTTGAATATATCTGCGAACGGCATAATGGCGCACATCTTGTTCCGGCGCGCGGTTCGGATGACCATATCCATTATCTGGAATATCTCCATTTTGCCGAAGGTTCGGCAATGACGCCGATCCTCCTGAACCTGTATACCGCGCGCTTGGGTGAAGCTGCGGCGCCGCTTCAACCGCGCATCAAACAGCAACTCGAAAGCCACTTCCAATATATGGAAGACAGCCTGCACCCATCGGGCTGGTTTGTGGGCGAGGGTTTGACCGGCGCTGACATCATGTTGAGTTTTCCGGCCGAAGCTGCCGTCAAGATGGGTATGGCCGCGGATAAGCCTAAGCTTACCGCTTATGTCGAAACTATCCACGCCCGTCCTGCCTATCAGGCTGCATTGGAAAAAGGCGGTCCGTACGCATATGCCTGATTGCCAAGTCTAATCGGCATATCCCGCTTGCAGGCCGCTCTGCCGTCCACTAAGTCGCTGGCATTATGACTTCGACAAATGACATTCGCCGCGGCTTTCTCGATTATTTTGGCAATGCCAACCATGATGTGGTGCAGTCCGCACCTCTGGTTCCGTATAATGACCCGACGCTGATGTTCGTCAATGCGGGGATGGTGCCGTTCAAGAATGTTTTCACTGGCCTCGAAACCCGCGAAACACCACGTGCGGCATCGAGTCAGAAATGCGTTCGCGCAGGCGGCAAGCATAATGATCTCGACAATGTCGGCTACACCGCGCGTCACCATACTTTCTTTGAAATGCTCGGCAATTTCTCGTTCGGCGATTATTTCAAGGAACAGGCGATTACGCATGCGTGGACGCTGCTGACCAAAGTCTGGGGGCTTGATCCGAACAGACTTACAGCAACGGTTTATCACACTGACGACGAAGCGTTTGGCCTTTGGCGCAAGATTGCGGGTTTGCCCGAAGAACGCATCATCCGCATCGCCACCAACGACAATTTCTGGTCGATGGGCGACACCGGCCCCTGCGGACCATGTAGTGAAATATTCTACGATCATGGCGACCATATTTTCGGCGGTCCTCCCGGCAGTCCTAATGAAGACGGTGACCGCTTTGTCGAAATCTGGAACCTCGTTTTTATGCAGTTCGAGCGGCAGGAAGATGGCACAGATGTACCGTTGCCCAAGCCGTCAATCGACACAGGCATGGGGCTGGAGCGTATCGCAGCCGTCATGCAGGGCGTGACTGACAATTATGATACCGACACTTTCAAAGCGCTGATTGCGGCATCTCAGGAACTGACCGGCACAAAGGCCGAAGGCGAGCAGAAGGCAAGCCACCGCGTCATCGCCGACCATCTGCGCTCGACCAGTTTCCTTTTGGCCGATGGCGTCATGCCCTCCAATGAAGGACGCGGCTACGTTCTGCGCCGCATCATGCGCCGTGCGATGCGCCACGCGCATATCCTGGGGGCCAAAGAGCCGCTGATGCATCGTCTGGTCGGCAGTCTTGCGGCTGAAATGGGCGCCGCCTATCCCGAGTTGCTGCGCGCGCAGCCGTTGATCGAAGCGACACTTCAGCAGGAGGAAACGCAGTTCCGCCGTACGCTCGACAAGGGCATCAAGCTCCTCGACGATGCGACGCGGGGAATGAAGTCTGGTGACATCCTGCCGGGCGAGACCGCGTTCAAGCTGTATGACACTTATGGCTTCCCGTATGACCTGACCGAAGACGCGCTGCGAGCGCAGGGCTTTGGTATCGATCAGGCCGGTTTCGAAGCTGCGATGGAAGGCCAGAAGGCGATGGCCCGCGCAGCGTGGAAAGGTTCGGGTGCCAAGGCTTCTGACGACGTCTGGTTCGACATCGCCGAGCGCGTTGGCTCGACCGAGTTCACTGGCTATACCGCCAGCGAGGGCGAAGGACAGGTCGTGGCGCTCGTCAATGATGGCGTTGAGGTGCAATCTGCAGTTGCTAACGACACGGTTACCGTCATCACCAACCAGACGCCATTTTACGGCGAAAGCGGCGGGCAAATGGGCGATGCCGGAACGATTTCCAGCGCAAATATGCGCGGCGAAGTAACGGACACAGCCAAGCCGCTCGGTCGTCTGCACGCGCATCAGGTTACGATTGCAGATGGTGAAATCAAATTGGGTGACGTTGTCACCTTGAAAATCGACGCGGCCAGACGCGATGCGTTGCGTGCGAACCATAGCGCGACCCATTTGCTGCATGCGGCGCTGCGTAATCATCTGGGTGGCCATGTTACCCAGAAAGGCAGCATGGTTGCGGCGGATCGTTTGCGTTTCGACTTCTCACACAATCAGGCGCTGACTGCTGCAGAAATCGCGTTGGTAGAAGCCGAAGTAAACGCGCAGATACGTGGAAACCATGCCGTGACTACCCGCCTGATGACGCCGGACGATGCGGTTGCTGCAGGCGCGCTTGCACTATTCGGCGAAAAATATGGCGACGAAGTTCGCGTTCTGAGCATGGGGGATGTTGGTGGCACCAACTATTCCGTCGAACTGTGCGGCGGAACGCACGTGAATGCGCTTGGGGATATCGCGCTGTTGACGATTGTTTCTGAAGGCGCGGTAGCCAGTGGTATCCGCCGTATCGAGGCGCTGACCGGAGAGGCAGCGCGCTTATGGCTTACCGGACGGGAATCACAGTTGAAGGATGTAGCCTCGATATTGAAGACTGCTCCTGATGAAGTAGCGGCACGGGTCGAGACGTTGATGGCCGAGCGCAAGCGCCTCGAAAAGGAGCTGTCTGACGCCAAAAATGCTTTGGCATTATCGGGCGGTAGCGGACCCAAGGCCGAAGCCGAGATTATCAACGGTATCAATTTCATGGGCCAGGTTATTTCCGGAATTGAGCCCAAGGCACTTCGCGGCCTTGCTGACGACCAGATGAAAGCAATCGGCGGCGGTGTAGTCGCGATTATCGCCGCGAATGAAGCCAGCAACACTGTTGTGGTCGCCGTTTCGCCAGAGCATCATGCAATAGCCACTGGACCCGATCTCGTTCGTGCGGCAACCGCTGCGATGGGCGGGCAGGGTGGAGGCGGTCGACCTGAAATGGCGCAAGGAGGCGGACCTGCTGGCGCCGATCAGGCTCAGGCTGCGTTAGAAGCGATAAAGGCTACGCTCGTAAACTAGGTAGTCAGCTTCAGCTTGGGTGCCTGATCCAAGCCGCCGGCTTCCTTTATCTGGCGGCGGAATTCGTCGCGCTTTTCGTGAATGGATGCAATGACCGGGCCCATCGGTACGCCTAGGTCTACCAGTACCGCCTCGGACAGCTGCAACGAACTCTCCAGTGTTTCCGGCACGGCGTCGCTTGCGCCAGCCTGATAAAGGCGCGCCGCGTGGTCCGCATCGCGCGCGCGGGCAACAATCGTGATTTCGGGTAACCAAGCGCGTACGCGTTTGACGATATTCTCGGCGAGTACAGGCTGGTCCATTGTCAAGATTAGAGCTTTTGCGTGGCCAAGGCTCAACTTATCCAATGTTTCGGGGCGGGAGATGTCGCCGAAAATCACCTTATAGCCTTCACGACGCGCTGACGTGACCGCATCGACATTTGATTCGACCGCTACATAAGGTTGGCGATGGGTGATAAGCATATCGGCCACGAGCTTACCGACACGACCAAAACCGATCACGACGGTACGCGGTTCTTTTGTCGGATCCTGTTCATGCACCTCATCGTCGCTTTCGCGCAGTTCCAGACGTCGTGCCATGTCATGGCCGACCCGCGCCAAAATCGGGGTTATTGTTAAGCCGATAGCCGTTGCTACCTGCCAGAAGTTAATGGTGGCCGCATCGATAATCTGCGCCGCACCGGCCGCGCCAAGCACGATGAGCGTCGTTTCCGACGGGCTGCCCATCAACACGCCGGTTTCGGTTGCAGTCCCGGTTCTCGCGCCGTTCAATTTGAGAAGTCCGGCGGTAACCAAAGCTTTGATGATGACCACGCCAGCCACAGCCCCAACCAGAGCGGGCCAGGTTTTTGCCACAAAGCCTAAATCGATCTGCATGCCGATGCTAATCAGAAAAACGCCAAGTGCGAGACCCTTGAACGGGGCGGTCATTACTTCGACTTCGCTATGATAGTCTGTTTCGGCGATCAGAAGTCCCGCAATCATTGCGCCAACGATTGGCGACAGCCCAACGGCTCCCGTCGCCAGGCTGGCAACGATGACAACCAGTAGACTGACCGAAACAAACAGTTCGGGACTTTTGGTACGGGCTGCTTGGCCGAACAGTCGCGGCAGGAAAAACCGACCCAGAACGAGCATTCCGACGATAACCAATGCCCCTTGCCAGAGCGTAGTGATAAGGCCTTCCCATGAATCTGCGTCGGCCTGTGGTGCCAATGCGCCCAGCACGAAAATGATGGGCACAATGGCGAGGTCTTCGAACAACAACATCGCCAGTGCGGATTTGCCGACTGCGGAATGTGTTCCAGATATCGGTATCACGAGGGCGGTCGACGACAGCGCAAGCGCGATACCAATGCCTATAGCAGCGGTTAATCCATAGCCAAACAGCAACAACCCGGCAGCGATAATCAGCCCTGCGCCAAATAGCTGGGCTGCGCCCACGCCGAAAACCAGCCGTCGCATTTTCCACAATCGCCGGAAAGATAATTCCAGTCCGATCGAAAACAGCAACAAGATGATGCCATATTCACCTATCGGACGGATGGCCTCAGGATTGGTT
>JBGSVG010000389.1:0-1779 GCA_041753095.1 Sphingorhabdus sp.
ACAATCGTCAATCTCGATCAGGTGCGTCAGGTCAAACCCCACACCAATGGCGAATGTTTTCTCGTGCTCGAATCGGGGGCTCAGGTGAAGGTAAGCCGTTCCTATCGCGACGTGGTTGCCCGCTTCGTGCATTGATACAGGGAATGTCCCTATTGCGTATGCGTTGCAGCGGTCACACTCATGACAAAGCCGCCGCAACGATGTAACCGATGGAGAACAAATTGTCTGAAGCCGACCCAACCCGCCGCATGAAAGCCAGCGATTTCCATCCTTACATCCTCGAAATTTTCGATGGATATGTGCATGGTAAGCTGACCAAGCGTGAGTTTATCCGTGAGGCGGGGAAATATGCGGCTGCTGGCATCACTGGCCTGATGATCCTGAACCAGCTCGCGCCCGATTATGCGCTCGCGCAGCAGGTGAAGGCCGATGATCCGGCGATACTGACATCGCGGGTAACCGTGCCAAGTCCCGAAGGCCATGGTTCGATAAACGGCCTCCTGGCGATGCCAGCAAAGACAAAGGGCAAGTTACCCGCCGTTCTGGTCATCCACGAGAATCGCGGGCTGAACCCTTACATCGAGGACGTCGTGCGCCGCCTTGCAAAGGCTGGCTACATCGCGTTTGGCCCTGACGGATTGTCATCGGTCGGTGGCTATCCCGGCAATGACGAAAAGGGCCGCGAATTGCAGGCCAAGCTTGACCCTGCGAAATTGCTTGAGGATTTCTTCGCCAGTTTCGCGTTCTTGCGCGATCATAAAGACAGCACGGGCAAGGTTGGCGCGGTCGGTTTCTGCTATGGCGGGGGCGTCTGCAACGCGCTTGCGGTCGCTTATCCCGAGATGGCGGCTTCGGTGCCTTATTATGGCCGCCAGCCACGGGCCGAGGAGGTCCCCGCGATCAAGGCCCCATTGCTCGTCCATTATGCCGAGGTCGACGAACGCATCAACGCAGGCTGGCTACCCTATCAGGCTGCGCTCATCTCCAACCAGAAGAAATTCGAGGTCCATTTTTACCCCGGCACGCAGCACGGCTTTCACAACGACAGCACGCCGCGGTTTGACAAGGCGGCAGCGGATTTGTCTTGGGCAAGGACGCTAGCGTTCTTCGGGAAGAATTTGCGCTAACGGCGGGTGCCAAAAAACGCCTTGAGCAACTCCGCCGCTTCATGGGCAGCAATTCCAGCATAAACTTCAGGCCGGTGATGCACTGTTGGCTGCTCAAACATCCTGGGCCCATGTGCCACCGCGCCGCCCTTCGGATCATCAGCGCCATAATAGAGACGTGAGATTCGGGCATGGGCAATTGCGCCGGCACACATTGCGCAAGGCTCAAGCGTCACCCACAGGTCGCAGCCGGTTAACCGGTCATTGCCTAAAAACGTCGCTGCCTCGCGCATCGCGATGATTTCGGCATGCGCGGTCGGGTCGTGGCTTTTGACCGGGCGGTTGGCCCCGCGACCAATGATCTGGCCGTCTTTGACGACAATCGCGCCGACGGGTACTTCTCTAGCTGCCGCAGCCAGTCGTGCCAGCTCGAGTGCGTGTTCCATCATTTCGCGGGCTTTGGTCAGTGGCATCGCGCCTCGCTACCCGACATTGGCACTTTTGGCCACAGTTCGGGTTGACCTTTCGGGCGATGGAGGTTAGGGGCAGCGACTTTCGCGGGTCAGTGATTCCGCATACACTCATTTTATACAGGATATACATCATGGCGCGCATCTGCGAACTCACCGGTAAAGGCCGTCTGGTCGGCAACAATGTGAGCCACGCCAACAAC
>JBGSVG010000390.1:0-34010 GCA_041753095.1 Sphingorhabdus sp.
ACGCTGAGGCAAAAAATTGGGAGAGGCAAAATGCAATTTACGCGCAATAATCCGCTAACCGGTGAGGCGGCCTCCGTTGCTACCGCGATGACGGCTTTGGATATTCCTGCGATCACGGCACGGGCCGCGGCTGCATTCCCAAGCTGGGCTGCAACAGGCCCGAATGCTCGGCGGGCATTGCTGACGAAAGCAGCCGACGAACTGGAATCACGCAAAGATGCATTTGTCGAGGCGATGATGAATGAGATTGGTGCGACCGCAGGTTGGGCAATGTTCAATATCGCGCTGGCAGTTTCACTGGTGCGTGAGGCGGCGGCCATCACCACCCAAATTACAGGTGAAATAATCCCATCCGACAAGCCGGGGTGCATGGCTATGGCGCTGAAAGAGCCAGTTGGCGTCATCCTCGGCATCGCCCCTTGGAATGCGCCGATCATCCTCGGCGTCCGGGCGATTGCGGTGCCGCTGGCTTGCGGCAACAGCGTCATTCTTAAGGCGAGCGAGACTTGCCCGCGCACGCACGAGCTGATTGTCGAAGCTTTTAACGCAGCCGGGTTCCCCGATGGCGTCGTCAATATTGTGACCAATGCGCCGGAAGACGCGGCCGAAGTTGTCGGCGCTTTGATCGACGCGCCAGAGGTAAAGCGGATCAATTTTACCGGGTCTACCCATGTCGGAAAGATCATTGCAAAAAGGGCAGCCGAGCATCTGAAGCCTTGCTTGCTTGAGCTTGGCGGCAAGGCGCCTTTGATTGTTCTTGAAGATGCCGATCTGGACGAGGCGGTCAAGGCTGCCGCCTTCGGTGCGTTCATGAATCAAGGACAGATATGTATGTCTACCGAACGTATCATCGTAGTCAAAGAAGTTGCGCAGGCATTTACCAAAAAGTTCGCGGTAAAGGCGCAGTCAATGTCGACTGGCGATCCTCGTGATGGTTCGGCTCCGTTCGGTGCCGTGGTCGATCAAAAGACCGTAGACCATGTCAACGAACTGATCGATGACGCTGTGGCAAAGGAAGCCACTTTGCTATCCGGTGGGAAGGCCAACTCGGTCCTCATGCCAGCGACGGTTGTCGACGGTGTCACCTCTGATATGGCGCTGTACCATGATGAAAGCTTCGGTCCTGTGGTCGCGATCATTCACGCGCGTGACGCCGACCATGCCATCGAACTAGCCAACGACAGCGAATATGGCCTGTCTGCCGCTATATTTACACGTGACATCGTCAGGGGCTTGAAGGTTGCTCGCCAAATCCACTCGGGCATCTGCCATATCAACGGTCCGACCGTCCACGACGAACCGCAAATGCCCTTTGGCGGCGTTGGTGCATCAGGCTATGGCCGCTTTGGCGGGCGCCAAGGCATTGAGAGCTTTACCGAGACACGCTGGATCACCTTTGAAACACAGCCGGGGCATTTCCCGATCTGACGCTGTTGGGCTTGCGTAACTGCGCTGGTTGTAACTTTCGCTTTAGCCAGGGATTGCCTATCGCGACAAATAGTGCATTGTATGCAACACAAACGATTATGGTTGTAGAACAATGGCGTTATTGAAAATGGTATCTGGCTGTGGCTAGCTTTATTCTCATCCATGGCTCGTGGCATGGCGGCTGGTGTTTTGATACAATTAAAGGTCTGCTCGAGGCGGGCGGCCATGAAGTAATTGCGCCGGATTTGCCCGGAATGGGTGGCGATGAAGCAGCGCTACGCGCGACCACTTTGCAGGGCTGGGCCGAATTTGCAGCTGACCTTTGCCGGAATGCGACCCAGACCCCCGTGATACTGGCGGGGCATAGCCGCGGCGGTATCGTCGTCAGTCAGGCAGCCGAATATGCGCCGGATGCAATCGATGCGCTGGTCTACATCTGCGCCATGATGCTGCCCGACGGCATGTCGCGCGCGGATTTCAAGAAATTGGAAAAGCCAAATCCTGCCTTCGATGGCATCATTTCGCCTGTGCATGGGGGCGCCGGAACGGTTGTCGAAAAGGATAAAGCAGGCGCGATATTTGCCCAACTTTGCCCCGCCGAAACAATAGCGACCGCCATGGCGCAGGTTGTGGCTGAACCGCACGGCCCACGATCCACAACCTTGGCGCTGAGTAAAGAATGGTTCGGCTCGCTGCCCCGAACCTATATCGAATGTACCGAAGACCGCACGATTCCCTTGTCCAGCCAGCGCTTGATGCAGCAATTGGTGCCGGGCGCAGACGTCGTGACATTATGGGCCGACCATTCGCCCTATCTATCGCGGCCGCAGGCGCTCGCAGCAGCGTTGATCGCGGCAGCGGAAAAGGTCAGTTGCTGAAAACGACCGTTTTGTCGCCGTTGACGAAAACACGATCCTGAAGGTGGAGATGCACCGCGCGCGCCAAGACACGGCGTTCGATGTCGCGGCCCTTGCGAACCAGATCTTCGGGTGAATCGCTGTGGCTTATCGCTTCGACATCCTGATGGATGATCGGACCTTCATCAAGGTCAGCAGTGACATAATGCGCGGTAGCACCGATCATTTTGACCCCGCGCGCATGCGCCTGATGATAAGGCTTTGCGCCTTTGAAGCCGGGCAGGAAACTGTGATGGATGTTAATGCAACGGCCTGACAGGAAGCTCGTCAGATCATCCGACAGAATTTGCATATAACGGGCTAGAACGACCAGTTCCGCGCCGGTTTCGTCAACCAACGCCTTGATCGCCGCTTCCTGTTGCGGTTTGGTCTCTTTGGTAACCGGCAAATAATGGAAGGGAACATCACCGACCAGCGAAATGCTGAGCGCATCTTGCGGATGGTTGCAGGCAATCGCGACCGGTTCCATTGGCAATTCTCCAATACGGCATCGGTACAGCAGGTCACCCAGGCAATGGTCGAATTTGGACACCAGCAACAGAACCTTGCGCTTTTCCCGTGGGTTGCGGACAGCCCATTGCATCGCGTTGTCTTCGGCGAAGGAGGCGAAGGCGGAATCAAAAGCCGTACGGTCCGATCCAGCCGTTAGTTCAAACGCGACTCGCATGAAGAAACGCTGCGAGCTGGTGTCGTTGAATTGCTGAGAATCGAGGATGTTTCCGCCATTATCGGCGAGGATGCGCGCGACCCCGGCGACCAGTCCCGGCCGGTCCGGACATGACAAAGTCAATATATGGATTTCCGCGCTCATCTGATCCTCCTCCTAAATATCGTTTGTGTTGCATACAAATAATGTTATGAAAAGCACATAGTTTTTTGGGATGAGGATCCGTCATGACTGCAAAAAGTCTGGACCAGCTGCTCGCTGGCCGTTCGAACATCGTTGAAATGCTGCGAAATTCGCAACTGGGTGCTTATGTTTATCCCGTGGTTGCGCCGGAATTTTCCAACTGGCGCAGCGAGCAATGGGCATGGCAACACAGCGCAGTGCTGTTCGATCAGTCGCATCATATGGTAAATCTGTACATTCGCGGCAAGGATGCAGCCAAGCTGCTGTCCGACACGATGGTCAACAGCGCGAAAGGCTGGTCGGTCAACAAGGCAAAGCAATATGTCCCGACCACGCCTTATGGTCACGTCATCGGCGACGGCATCATTTTCTGGACTGAAGAAGAAAGCTTCACCTATGTTGGCCGCGCGCCCGCGTCGAACTGGCTGCGCTATCAAGGTGCCACCGGCGGCTATGATGTCGACATCGAGCTGGATGACCGGTCACCGATGCGTCCGATGGGCAAGCCTGTCACCCGCAAGGAATGGCGCTTCCAGATTCAGGGGCCGCAAGCGTGGAATGTGATTGAAAAACTGAACGGACGGCCGCTGGAGCAGCTCAAATTCTTCAACATGTCGACGATGAACATCGCAGGCAAAACCGTCCGCACTCTGCGCCACGGCATGTCAGGCGCGCCGGGTCTCGAAATCTGGGGTCCTTATGAGGAACAGGAAGAAATCCGCAGCGCGATATTGGAAGCAGGCAAGGAATTCGGCCTGATCGCCTGCGGCAGCCGGGCTTATCCGTCCAACACGCTGGAATCGGGCTGGATCCCATCGCCGCTGCCCGCCATCTACACCGGCGAAAAGTTAAAGGGCTTCCGCGAATGGCTGGGGGCTGACAGTTATGAAGCCACCGGCTCCATCGGCGGGAGCTTTGTGTCCGACAATATCGAGGATTATTACCTCAACCCGTGGGAGCTCGGCTATGGTAATTTCGTCAAGTTCGACCATGATTTCCATGGCCGTGAGGCGCTGGAAGCCATCGATCCCGCCACGCAGCGCAAGAAGGTAACTCTTGCCTGGAATCCCGAGGACATGGCGAAAATCACCGCGTCGCTCTTTGACCCCGATGGCGACCAGTATAAATATTTCGATGTGCCGCTCGCCAATTATGCGTCGTCCAATTACGACCGGGTCACCGATGCCGACGGCAATATGGTCGGCCTGTCGATGTTTACGGGCTACAGCTTCAACGAAAAACAGGCGTTGAGCCTTGCTACTATCGATCCGTCTATTCCGGTCGGCACCGAAGTGCGTGTCGTGTGGGGCGAAGAAAATGGCGGCACGCGCAAGACAACGGTTGAACCGCATAAGCAACTCTCGGTGCGGGCGATTGTCTCGTCTATTCCTTACAGCCGGGTAGCGCGTGAAAATTATCAGGAAGGCTGGCGTACCCAGACTGTGGCTTAAGCCGCCGTGGTCGCTCCAACCAAACCGCTCGTTCATCCGGCTTGGGCACAGGCGCCCTTGGTCATTACCGAAGGCTATTCGCTCGAGATGACAGCGAAAGATATTGCGGCGTTGCACGAAGCTGCGCCGCTTATCCCGCCCGATACGCCATTGTCGGTAACCTTTCTTCCGGGGGAGGCACAAGAAGCCCGGGTCGCGGCGACTGTCGCGGTTCGCGAACTAGGCTTCGAACCGATGCCGCATTTTTCGGCGCGGCGGATATTGTCTGAAGATGATTTTGAGGGCTATCTGCACCGCGTGGTACAGGACGCCGATGTTACCCGCTGCTTCATCGTGGCAGGCGATCCTCCGCAAGCGCTTGGGCCTTATAATGATACCATGGCGCTTATTCAAACGGGAGCGTTTGAACGTGCCGGGATCAAGGCCATCGGCATTGGCGGTCATCCCGAAGGCCATCCCGTGATGTCAAAAGACCAATGCTGGGATGTGCTGGCGGCCAAAATAGCAGAGATCGAAGCGCGGGGCATGGCGGCGCTTATTGTCACTCAATTCGGCTTTGACGCCCAAGCGTTTCTCGAATGGCTAGTTGAATTGCGTCAGCGGGGGATCGACACGCCGGTGCGGATCGGCATTCCCGGTCCTGCGGGAATTAAACGCCTTTTGAGCTTTGCCGCACGGTGCGGCGTTGGTGCGTCGACTTCGGTGCTCAAAAAATACGGCATCTCTGTTGCAAACCTGCTGGGCACTGCTGGACCTGACAAGTTGGTCGATACCTTTGCCATCCAGCTCGGCCCCGAACATGGACGGGTGCGGCTGCATTTTTATGCCTTCGGTGGCCTCGTCAACACCGTCCGCTGGATCGCGGACTATGATCGCCGTCATCCAGCCTAAGAGCAGTCCATTACTATCAATCCGCTACTCGACTTTAGTTGTAAGTCACACTAACGAATATCGACCAGGAGGCGGGATGAAAAAATTCAAAGAAATACTGGTCCCGACAACACCACATGTCGATGGCGATGAAGATATTGGCGAAATCCGAGACATTGTAGGCTTTCATATCCGGTTAGCGCATGGCGCGGTTTATCGTCATTTTACCGAAACTTTCGCCAATCTGGACCTGACGCAGAAGCAGGTTTCGGTCTTGTGGCTGGTCGATGACCATCCCGATATTGCCCAGACCGATCTCGCGCGCAGGATGCGGATGGACCGGGCAACGACGATGGCCATAGTCAATCGCCTGCAGGCGCGTGAATTTCTGGTGCGCGGCAAATCTGATTCCGACGGACGCAAACAGACGCTGAACCTGACGACGCAAGGCCGCGAGATATTAGGGGTCGCTAAAGAAGCCATTCGCAGCCATGAAGAATGGCTGAAGAGCCGTTTTACCAATTCCGAAGTTACCAAATTGATCGAATTATTGACGCGAATCCACGATTAAACTGGATCGCATTTGTCGCGGAGAGAGAAGGCCATGAACGACCCACGCACGATAATTGATACGACGGCGATGAATTCGCGGCAGTGGATCGTCATCGTTTTGATGGTCGTCCTGAATGCGCTCGACGGCTTTGATGTGCTCTCCAGCGCCTTTGCAGCGCCCGGCATAACCAGGGAATGGGGTATTGAACGCTCTGCACTGGGCGTGGTCCTTTCTGCTGAGTTAGTCGGCATGGGTTTCGGCTCGATCCTGTTGGGCGGCATGGCCGACCGTTATGGCCGCAAAGGCGCGATGCTGGCCTGCCTCGTTTTCATGGCCGCAGGCATGTACATGGCAAGCACAGCCAGCGGCGTGACGCCGATGATCATCTACCGCTTCCTCACCGGCATCGGCATCGGCGGGATGCTGGCGGCAACCAATGCAGTGGCGGCGGAAAGCAGCAACACGAAATTTCGCCGCGCGGCCATTGCGGCCTACGTGGCGGGCTACCCGCTGGGTGCAATCATCGGCGGAATCGCGGCATCAACCTGGCTATTGCCCGATCATGGCTGGCGCTCGATCTTCTTGTTCGGCGCGGTGGTTACCGCTGCGCTGATCCCGGTCATCGCATGGCTGGTTCCCGAAACAGCTGCATTCCATGCGACCAAGCGCAACCTGAAAGGCGTCAATGCGACGCTGAAAGCCTTTGGCAAATCGCCCATCGACGCGTTGCCGGTGTTGTCCGAAGCCGCGACCAAGCAACGCGTGATGGACATATTGTCCAATCCGAAGCTGCGACCGACGACGCTATTGCTTGCCTTTGGCTATATGTTTCACACCATCACTTTCTATTATATCCTGAAGTTCGGGGTTCAAATCGTCGCCGATTATCCTCCCGGCTATCCACCGGCTGAGGCAGCCACGGTTTTGACCTGGGCCAATGTCGGCGGCTTTTTGGGCAGTTTTTCCTTTGGCTTTGTGATGGCAAAATTCGGAATTCGCTGGCCAACAGCACTCATGCTTCTAGTTGGATCGGTCGGTGTGGCGTCGTTCGGCTTCGGCCGCGAAACCTTGGCCGCGTGGCAGTGGGCGACGATCATCGCGGGCTTTTTCACCAATGCTGCGATCAGCGGATTCTACGCAGCATTTGCTCGCGGATTTCCGGCGCATGCCCGGGGTACCGGCACCGGCTTTGCCTTGGGCATCGGCCGCCTAGGTGCAGCGGGTAGCCCGTTGATTGCCGGGGCGTTGTTCAGTTGGCTTGGCAATGACGAGTTGCTGACCGTATCCGCCATTATGGCGATGGGATCGGTGTTTGCTTTGGTCTTGTTCTTGAAGTTGCCTGAAAAGGACGGTGACGAAATTCTGGCAGAGGCAGACGTGGAGAAAGCGGGAGCTTAGCACGCATTCCGCGTTAGACCGACTTCACTCGACCAGCATCAGCGCATCGAGCGCGACGACGCCCTCGCCAGCCGGATGCAGGATCACGGGATTGAGATCGATTTCGCGAACCGAGGGGTTGCCGGTCATGATCTGGCCGACGCGGACGATAAGATCGGCGAACGTGGGCAGATCGAGCGCCGGACTGCCGCGCCATCCTGTTAGCAGGGCCGCCTGTTTGAGCTTGAGCAGTTCCGCGATCACCAGTTCAGCGCCCATGTCGGGCGTGATCAGGCACACGTCCTGAAGGATTTCGGCGGTCACCCCGCCAAAGCCCGCCAAAACGACCGGACCCCATTCGGGATCATGTTTTGCGCCGACGATCATCTCGGTGCCCATCCGCCCCATCGCCTCGATTAGGACGCCGTCCAACCGGATGTTCGCAGAGTAAGCGGCAACATTTGCGTAGATGCGGTCAAACGCCGCGCGCACGGCATCGGCATCCGCTAGCTTCAGGATCACACCGCCCGCATCGCTCTTATGCCCCAAAGCAGCAGCCTGCGCCTTCATAACCACCGGATAGCCAATCGCTTCCGCTGCAGTGACCGCCTCATCAGCGCCCGCGGCAAAACGCCCTTGCGGGAAGCTGATGCCGAGCGGTGCGAGCAGTATCTTTGCCTGATATTCGGGGATCACACCGTGATGCTGGGACAAGTCTGCAATCGGCAACGGCGCCGCTTGGTTGTTTGTCAAATCGCGCTGCGACAGTGCGGTGAGCCTCGCCAGAGACCGAAGCGCACGTTCGGTGCTCGGCAACCATGGAATGCCCGCTGCGCGCAATGCCGCGATCCGTTCGGGTGGCACATCCGCACCTTCATCAAGCCCTGCAAAGATGACTGGTTTGGTGATAGCACGGCCTTCCAACGCCGCCATGATCGGCGGAAATTTGATCGTGCAGGTCACCGGATCGGACTGGATGATCCCGGCGACGACGCTGCCAATGCGATCATCATCGAGAAGCGCTCGGATCGTATCGGTATAGACCGACGGATGGTAAAGCCCGTGCGCGGTGAGATCGAGCGGGTTCGATACCGGCACAAAATCGGGTAGCGCCGCACGCAGCAACGGGCTGTTATCATCACCTAGGTCTACCAACTCCAGGCCAAGCTGTTCGGCCAGGTCAAGCGTCAATGCCTTGAACGCGCCCGACTCGCCAACCACCGCAGCACCGGGCCTTGGCATCGCAGGCGCGCGCAGGCCGATTTCGCTAATGTCACCGAGCTCTTCCAGCGTTTCGGCAAAGACCACGCCCGCGCGCTCCACATAAGCGCGCATCAGTTTGTAATCGCCCGCCATCGCGCCCGTATGTGTGGCGGCACTTTCACGCGCCGCGCTTGAGGTCCCGGGATGCAACAGGACAATCAGCTTGCCCGCTGCGCGCAAAGCCCGCGCTGCGTTCAAAAATGCTTGCGGTTTGCGGAACTGCTCGACAATCATCGCCACCACTTTGGTGTGCGGATCATCGACCAACCAGCTTGCATAATCCTCAACGCCGCTCGCCGCTTCGTTGCCGGTCGAGATGGTGTAGGACACCGGAATGTCGCGTGCCAGCAACATGGTGGCGAGCACTGCCGCCATCGCCCCGGACTGCGAAATGACGCCGACTGCCGGGCCAGCGGGTTGACGGCACATTGTTTCGACAAAGGTCAAAGGGATCTTGTCGACATAGTTGACGCTGCCGATGCAATTTGGCCCCTCGATAACCATTCCGGCCTCTTTGGCAATGCACCCGATTTCGACCTGTTCAGCAAGGCCCTCTTCGCCGCCCTCGGCAAAACCTGCTGAATAGATCACAGCCGAGCCGACCTTACGTTCGGCAAGCCCGCGCACGGCATCCAGAACAAACGCGCGCGGAATGGCAAGAACCGCACAATCGACGCCGTCGGGCAGTTCAGCGACGGATTTCAGGCAAGTCCGACCCGCCAGCATATCGCGATTCGGATTGATCGGGTAAATCGAGCCAGCAAAACCATTGCGTTCGAGATTGGACAGCAGGGTCGTACCAAGCGCGCCGGGTTTGTCCGACGCGCCGACGATGGCAACGGATTTCGGCCGGATCAGCCGCTCGATCTGCGCCGCGCTCAACCGCGGTTCATTGCCATCATTTGCCATATTCTATGCTCTCTAGCCGAGGGTTTTTAGCTCGCAACTTTTGAAGCGTCGAACGTCCCAAGCCCGGGCTTGAAAATCTTTTCATCGAGAAACTGGCGCGTCGCCTCTTTGCGCGCTTCGGCACCGCCGAAACCATTCAACGCTTCCTGCGCCCTGATCTGATAATCCAGAGCATTGTCATAGGTCATGTCGACCATACGGCGCATGACCAATTTGGTAGCGCGCAACGCATTGCCATCCTTCTTTTTCAGAACCTCGGCAATCTCAGTGACGCGTTCGAGCAACTTGTCGGCGGGGACAGCCTCAGTAATCAGCCCCTGTGCTTCGGCCTGTTTGCCGGAGAGGTTTTCACCCATCATCGCGTGATACATGGCCTTGCGAAACGGCATCAGTTCTTGCGCCACTTTGGATGCACCGCCGCCCGGCAATATGCCCCAGTTGATTTCGGACAGGCCAAACTGCGCATCTTCGGCAGCAATTGCGATATCGCATCCGAACAGCGGTCCATATCCGCCGCCGAAGCACCAGCCGTTGATCATCGCGATTGTAGGCTTTTCGTACCAGCGAAGCCGTTCGAACCAGCCATAGGATTCGCGCTGAGCAGCGCGCACCGCACCCATGCCCTTGGCTTCGTTTTCGCGGAAATATTCCTGCAAATCCATGCCTGCGGTCCAGGCCTTGCCTTCACCGGTCAGAACCAGAACCTTTACATCGTCGCGAAATTCCAGCTCTTCCAGCACCTTTTTCATCTGGCGGTTCAGCTTTGGGCTCATGCAATTGCGCTTTTCAGGGCGGTTGAATTTCACCCAGGCAATGCTGTCTTCGACCGAATAGGCTACGGTTTCCTCTTCGCTACGCTCTACTGTCATGACAATTCCTTTGCTGATTCTTAGGATCTTGATTGCTATGTTATATTACATAACAAAATCGATTGATCCTAGCAAGCATGATCTTTATGGTGCAGAGCATGGATGATCCACTCAGCCAACTCCCGGGATATGTTTTGCGGCGCGCGTCGATTGCAACGATGGGGCGGCTGCACGATCATCTTGCCGCGCATGATCTTCGTGCAACCGAGGCCAGCCTAATCATGCTGATCGGCGATCGTGAAGGCATCACCCAAAGCGAGGCAGGTCGAGTACTTGGCATCAAACGCGCCAATATGGTGCCCCTGACCGCAAAGCTTGAAGCGCGAGGTTTGCTCACCCGGACACAGATGGATGGTCGGTCGCAGGGGCTGACCCTGACCAAAAGCGGATTGGGAATTCTACGCCAAGTTCGCGCGGCGATTGCTAAACATGAGGATGAAACAATTAGGCGCGTCCCAGAGGAACTACGGGCGCATGTCATTCCGATCCTGACCGCAATATGGGGCCAAGAGGGCCACGACGACTAGACGAAGTCTAAGCTGCCGCGCCGTTCCAGAAAGCACCAGCCGTCGCCATCATTGGTAAGTATGTCGGCATAGCTGCCCACCAACGGAGGTTGGTCCGCACCGGTGAAAAGCAAAATCTGGCTTTGCGCCGTCGCACTTGCCGCGCTCTCCAATGTAACTCGGATATTGGCGCAGATATGGCGCGTTTTACGCGGCGGGCGCGCAAGAAACGATGCCAGTATCGCATCGCTCCCCTCGATAAAATCATCAGGTGCCGTCGGACGGCTCATCCGGCCACCCGCCGAATACAGCGCGGCAACAGCATCCCAACTGGCGGCATCAACCAAGGCCGCATAATCGATGATCAACCGTTCACAGGCCCGTTCGGCGATCAGGCGATCCACCGCGTCCATCATCCCGCCGACTTGGTCCGCCAACTATCGGCATAGCCGGTTCGCGCGACTTCGGAATAGGGAATGGCGGCGACTATTGCCTTAATCGTCACCTGCTTGTGCGGTTCTACCGTTGGCTTCGACGTGCCGCCATCGGGTTCGCCCCAAATGAAATCGACCTGCGTGCCAGGCACCGCGACGCTTTCATCCACCATCGCCAGGGTCAGTATCTTACCTTCATTCGCGCTGTAGCCGATCCATGTCGAGATGCCGACGAGCTCGCCATCTTTTTCGACCCGATCGAACGGGTGCATCGCATAAACGGCGCTTGGAAATTCCATATATTTCGGCCGCAATTCGCCTTTGCTGAACATGCCGAACAAGACGTCGGTGACCGATACATCATCAAGCGCCAGCGTCACTTTACGGCGGTGCGGACCTTCGGCCATTTTCTCAAGCGCTTCGCGCCCGATGAAATCATGGTCGAATTTGACGAAGGGCCCATAGCCCAAATCCCACGGCGTCAGATAATAGCCTTCGACGCTGTCTGGCACATAGCTGCCGCCGATTGATGCCTTATATTCATAATGCTTATCCGATAGCCATTCGCGATATGACTTCAACAGGTCACCGGTGTAAATCGCAGGCAACGGCGAAGGAATCCAACCCGATTCAAGCGTGTTCGACGAATAGGTCCGCCCTCCAACTAGTTTCATCTCATGTTTCGCACCCGCCGCGACCAATGCGCCGTGCACCGCATCGCGGTCCTCCCATGGCCCCATCAATTCATAGCCCGGCTGTCCCGCCATACCATGGCGCAGCGCGTGAACCTGCTTCCCGCCGATTTCGATCCAGCACATGTTGAAAAACTTCAAATCGGGTGCTGGCGCGCCGGTAGCATCCGCAATCACATCGGCTGCATTCGGTCCCTGAATCTGATAGCGATAATGGCGCCGGTTTTCCGGGTCCGGGCGCGCGGCGGTCCGCTCGTCATAGGTCAGCGTTACGTCGCTTCGCCCTTGGGCATGGAACATCAACCAGTTCAGTGTCGGTGCACGGCCGACCAGATTGAATTTTTCCTCAGCCAGATAAAAGAGGATCACGTCTCCAATGACATGTCCATAAGGCGTCACCGGCACAAATTGCTTGGCCTTATTCGGCACGAAGCCTTTGAAGCTGTTGACACCTAAGCCGTTTAGAAAATCGAACGCGCCGGGACCTTCGACCATCAATTCGGCCATATGATAGCTTTGGTTGAACAACACGCAGGTTTCTGCCCAAGCCTTTTGCTCATCGCGCCAGTTCGAAAACTCGGCCGGAACGCCGGGATAGACATTGGGTCCGACCTGCTGATTACGGAGCAGTTCGACGATATCAGGATTGCCGGAAACCAACGTTTCGAGTGAGTTCTGTTGAGTCATTGCATCTCTCTCCAGAAATAATTGCTTGCTTAATTTGCGTTACATGATTTGTATGCGCAACATACTAACAATGTCAATTTGATTGTATGTAACGCATACAGTTTAGGAGGGTTATGATTGCAACTACCCATGTCGGCAGCCTGCCCCGAGGCGCCGAGCTCGTCCCCCTGCTTCTCGCTCGTGATCGTGGGGAAGCTTATGATGCCGACATCTTTGACAGCACAGTGCAGGCGGCTGTCAATGCGGCGGTCGAGGCGCAGATCGAAGCGGGCGTAACTGTGGTGAGCGACGGCGAACTCGGCAAGGTGGGTTACTCCACCTATATGACCGAGCGCCTGTCGGGCTTTGGCGGCGACGTCCCACGCAAACCCGCGCTTGACCTTGCTCCGCTTCCGGAGTTTCGCAAAAAACTCGGCGCGATCATGGGCGATCAGGAATTTGTTCGCGCGGCCTGCATTGGCCCCGTCAAGCTGGTCAACATGGATCCGTGCCACGATGATATTGCCCGTTTTGCAAAGGCGGTGGCGGGCAAGCCCGTGCGCGGTTTCATGAACGCTGCCTCACCCGGGCTGATTACCGCATTCCAGCCCAACCAATATTATCCATCACACGAAGCCTATCTCGCCGATCTCGTCGATGCGATGCGCCCGGAATATGAGGCTATTGTCGCTGCCGGGTTCCAGCTTCAACTCGATTGCCCCGATCTCGCGATGTCGCGCCACACCGGCTATCAGAACGAGAGCGAGGAAGCCTTCCTGAAAATCGCTGCCGCCAATGTCGAGGCGCTCAATGCGGCCACCGCCAACATAGCTCCCGAACAGATGCGGATGCATATTTGCTGGGGCAATTACGAGGGCCCGCATGATCATGACATTCCGCTGGAGCGGGTGGTCGATATCATTCTGGGCGCACGGCCCGCCACGATATTGTTCGAAGCCGCCAATCCCCGGCATGAGCATGAGTGGAAAATCTGGGCGGAATCGAAAATTCCCGATCACAAGATACTGGCGCCAGGGCTAATCGACACCTGCTCCAATTATGTCGAGCATCCCGAACTGATCGCGCAGCGAATCGAACGCTTCGCCGCGATTGTTGGCAAGGACCGCGTGATCGCCTCAACCGACTGTGGCTTCGGCACATTTGCTGGCTATGGGAAAATCGACCCAGCCGTCACGTGGAAAAAGCTGCGCGCGTTACGCGAAGGCGCCGACATTGCTGATCAACGTATCGGCTGACCGCGGACAAACTCGCCAACAGCAAAGCTTCTGAAAACCAAGTGACCCCAACTGCACCGGCGGTCGGGGTCATTACTTGTCACATCAATATTTGAAACCGACCGTCAATCCATAAGTCCGTGGCGGCATCAACGTGCCGCCGATTGCGCGGCTGGTCGATACCGAGAAGCTACCTGCATAGACGAGCTCATCGGTGATATTCTTGACCCAGAAGTTGGTCGTGAACCGGCCATCGGGATCAGTGTAGAGGATGTTGGCATCCAGCTGGATGTACGCATCCTGCGACAGACGGTCGTCGTTAAACTCGGTGTGGAACTGTTTGCTGCGATAAGCAAAGTTGCTCGCCAGTTCGATAGAGCCACCATTGCCCAGCGGTACCTCGTAAGAGGGGCTTACGTTCAGGCTCCATTTCGGCGACATGCGGGTCGCATTGCCAGATAGGTCTACGACCAGCGCCGATGCCACGGCACCCGGCGCAAAAAGACGAGGGTCAAGCGGGTCGGCAGCCGAGAAGCTGGTGAACTCGGAATGGAGATAACCAACCGAAGCATCGATCGAAAATTGCGGTGTTGCGCGCCAGAACAGCTCGAACTCTGCGCCATAAGCCTCTGACACCGCCGCGTTGGTCAATGTGCTGGTAAAGAATGGCGGTGTCGGGATCGGACGGGTGAGCGAGAATTGCCCATTTTTCAACCGCTGGAAGAACACTGCAAGATTGGCTCTCAGATCGCCGCCCGAATATTTCGTGCCGACTTCGAATGCCTCGACCTTTTCCGGGTCAACAAATGGCAGTGGCTGGGTGAGCGAAAGCCTACGCGTCGATCCGATTTCCGCAGTGCCGCTTTTGAAGCCGCGCGACCAGTTGGCGTAAAACAGCAGATCATCATTGGGACGGAATTCGACGCCGAGAGACGGCGAGAAATCTTTCCACGTCTTGCTCACGTCCCACATCGGAATACCGGTGCGGACGCTGTCGAGCAGGAAGCCACTCGGGCCGTCGCCAATGCCGGTGTTGTTCTTCAGGTTACGTTTTTCCCAGCTGTACCGCGCACCCGCCTTGATCGACAACTGGTCGGACAAGGCATAGGTCATATTGGCAAACGCCGCCCAGGTTTTAACATCTAGACGTCCATCAAACTGGATGCGGAAAGGATCGGTGTTGTTGATCACATCGATACCGATGTGGTTTTCCGCCTCGATCTTTTCGTCGAGGTAGAAAAGGCCGAAGACACCATTAAAGTTGCCGGTATCAACGTTAGCCTGCAATTCCTGCGAAATCTGGTTCTGGAATACTGGCTGCCAGTGATTGGCGCTGCTGCGAAGCGCGTTGGTCTGCGCCAGCGGATAGCCGAGATAGGTCGACATATCAAAATCATGGAAGAAGATCGCGTCAAACTTGCGGTAACTAGTAAGTGACTTGAGCGTGACAGCGTCGCTCGCGTTGACGGTAATCGCACCAGTAAAGGCCCATTGTTCGCGGTCATTGATTGGGTCAAAGTTGGTCGCGATGTTCCGCGGGTTGGTTGCAAAGCGCGCCGCCGACCCATCGGCATTGGTGCGCTGGCCTAAAGCGCTCAGCCCGTCATTGGCAGCAATTCCGTCGGTAAGGACGCCGGGGAACGACACTTCGCGGAACTTGATCGCAAGTGACCGGTCATCCTCGCTGTGATATTCGCCGGTCAGCAAGATGTTCACATTTTCCGACGGCAGAAATTCGAGATGGCCACGCGCCGAAAACTGGTTGGCGTTATCAATGTCGCTGCCAGTAAACTCATTGATACCATATCCGTCACGCTTGACCGCGCGGAAAGCGAAACGGCCACGAAGACCTTCGGTGATCGGACCACCGACGGCGGCCTCAGTCACAAGGTTCAGGTCATCACCGCCGAGCGTAATCCGCACATAACCCTGCGTCGTGTCGGACGGCTTTGCGGTAATCAGGTTAACCGCACCGCCGGTAGCGTTGCGGCCGTACAACGTGCCTTGCGGGCCACGCAGAACTTCCACGCGCTCCAGGTCGAACATTGACCCCAATTGCGCTTGCGCAAGCGAAACCACCGCGCCGTCGACATGCAGCGCAACCGACGGGTCCACGCCGGGTAGCGAGCTCGACAGACCGATGCCGCGAATGAACAACTTGGCGAAGTTGAAATCATTACCAAAGCTGATGCTTGGTACGAGATTCTGCAGCGATTCAATGCCCGCGATGTTGCTTTCTGCCAATTCGTCGCTGCTGACCGCTGAAACTGACAGCGATACGTCAGAGAGCGACTGGGCGCGCTTTTGCGCCGTCACGATTATCTCATTCGAATCGGCCGTTCCATCCTCTGCTTCCGCTGACTGAGCGGCGGCGACCGAGGGCAAAGCGCAAAGTGCGATAACGGATACTGCTGCTTGGGCCACCCAGCGGCGCCCGGACCAACTTTTACGTCCCATTTCCCTCTCCCTGATATTTGCTCATTGGCATTCATGTATTTATCAAATTTATGCCGTTATATTATCGGAGCTTTA
Source organism: Sphingorhabdus sp. (assembly GCA_041753095.1). GTDB lineage: Bacteria > Pseudomonadota > Alphaproteobacteria > Sphingomonadales > Sphingomonadaceae > Sphingorhabdus_B. Next base: position 16,553 of record JBGSVG010000390.1, read on the forward strand.
ACGGAACAGTCATTTGAATTGCGGTCGAGGTATAAGAAAATTCAAATTTAGATGGGTTCGTAAGACTCGGCGTGAACATTATTCACAAGCATGAACTAGGCTTGGATTCTACCATTCTGGCTTGAGTTGCGGCTTAGGAACCTTACAATGTCTTCCAACCGCATATGGGAGATTTTTGCTTTGATATTGGAATATTGCAAACGCATCAATTTGAATGAGATGCCCCCGGCAACCGAAGCCGGCTTGAGCAACCTGCAGTTGGCGCAACGTATTGCCATACCATTCGAAAATCTGGACGTTCGGTTAAATCGTGAAGTGAAACTCGACCTTGAGTCAATTTCAAAAAAGTTGGTTATCAACAGCAGGGGTGGTTATTGCTTCGAACAGAATTTGCTTCTGTCTCACGCTCTGGACGCAATGGGCGTAGCGAGCAGGCCAGCGCTGGCGCGCGTATGGCTTGGGGCCACCTATACCCCTCCTCTGACCCACCTTGTTTTGCTCGTTCAGATCGGAAAAGCTAGGTGGCTGATGGACGCTGGGTTTGGCGGCGGATACTGCCCGCCATTGCTGCTTGCTCACGGCTCGAAGACATCAGCGCCTGACGGATCGACATATCGGCTTACTACCGATCCCGAGTTAGGCTGGATACTGGACCGATGTACCAACGAATCTGCCGTAAGACAGTACAGCTTTACAGAAAGCGAGGTATTCCCCCCAGATATCCTGCTTGCCAATCATTGGACATCCACGCACCCCAGTTCATTGTTCAAAAAGAACATTATCGTCAATCGGATAACGGGGGATGGGCGCCTGTCACTGATGAACACTGTGCTTACAAAAACCGGGACACAGGACGAGATTGTAACCATCACATCATCGGACCAATTGACTAGCATATTTCGGGAAGATTTCGGACTGAACCTGTCTGAATCCGATGTCAGCGAACTCGCTGCACAAATTGACCTATGAAACTGAAAGCCTGTACCGGTTTTCCAGAGTGCCGATTTTCTATATGCTGGTTTAAAGCTGTCAGTAACGATCCAAGTCTTCGGCCAGCTTAACCGCCCCTTTGAAATGGGCCTTTATCTCAACAAGATAATTTTGCTGGCGGCTCGGATCTGGGGTGCCGCCTGCATAATGGGTTATGACCAAAGATTTCACTCCGGCCTTCGCGGCCAACTTTCCAACTTCAGCGGGAGTTAGGTGATGGGTAGAAAGATGCTGTTCCAAATTGGCTTTCGCGGCGGCCGGCATGTTGGGAGAATTCCGGGCCACAGTTGCCATCGTGCTGGCCAGATCAATCATCTCGCTAACCAATAGGTCCGCGCCTTTTGAAAGCCGCTCGACAGCCTCGCTTGGCCCGGTATCTCCGGTGTACACAATGGAGCGGGTGGGAAGATCAAATCGAAACGAAAATGACTTATAATTGCGATCCTCGACGCTGCCCGGTGCAAAGTCATAATGCGAGTTCTGCGCGGCCGTAACGGTCATACCGTCAACAGTAATGCGCTCTCCATCGCTGAGTTCGACGACGGTAACGGTATCGGCAGGTGGCGCCCAAGGCTTGCCGGGAATACCATATCCGACCCGCGCAGCCGGCTGCATCGAGGCGACCATACCAGCGACCATTTCGCGCGTCCCGGGCGGGCCGTAGACTGTCAGCTGCTCGCTCACATTTGTCTGGTTGCGCAGGCCAAGTACCGCCGAAAGGCCACCTGTGTGATCGACATGCAGATGGCTCAGAAATACTGCCTTAACGCCGGGCAGTGGCAGCCCTGCTCGCGCCATTTGCTGCACCGTCCCGTCACCCGCATCGACAAGATAGGTGCGTCCATTATGGATCAGCGCATTGGCAGGCTGGGACCGGTCGCGGCTTGGCACCGGCCCCCCCATCGTGCCCAGCGTGATAAACGTATCTTGTCCGGATGACACCTGCTGTGCATTTGCTGGCGAAGCCAGAACCATAGCGGCAATTACCAGCCGGAAAAGACGGCGTTGCATCAGAAGCTAAACCCAACCCGCACGCCATAAGTACGCGGCGGACGAAGCGTGCCGACTGGGAAATCCAATATTGGCCGCGTACCTGCACGTGCCAGAATTTCTTCGTCGGTGATGTTGTTGATAAAGCCGGTGATGCTCCAGCTATCCATGCTTTCCAATGTCAGATAGGCATCCGCAGTGGCAAAACCGTCCTGCTTTTCTTCCGGGCGGTAATTCGTGTTATTGAAGCGGCTGCTTTCGATGTTGCCGCGCGCGCCAAAAATCAGCGCCAGATCACCCGACAGCTCAAACGTGCGCTCATAGCCGAGGTTCAAGGCCCAGCGCGGCGAATTTACAGTTGGCTTGCCCGAGCAATCAATATCGTAAAAGCGTGCGCCATTGATATTTGGATTCGCCGCCCGGCTGCCTAAAGTCGTGCATCCGGTGATTACCGGCGCGCCGGTTGGCGAGAAGTTGGATGTCAGCAAGCTGTTATACTTGCCATTGAGATATTGCAGGTTGAGGTTGAACAGATCGTTGCGGCTGGGAGCGAAACGCGCTTCGAGCTCCGCCCCGTACATGCGCGACTTGCCGGCATTTTGGGTGATCGAGCCTTGAGCAAATATACCCGCCCCTGTGCGCACACCGCCAACATAGGTAATCTGCTGGTCGGTATAATCCCAGTAAAAAGCTTCGATATTCAGTTGCAGCTTGTTGTCAAAGAACCTGTTTTTCGCGCCCACCGTATAAGCCCTGAGCGTTTCTGGCGCGAAAGTATTGTTCGGCGGCTGTGATACGAAGAAGCCGCCTGATTTGAACCCGGTTGCGACATTTGCATAGATCAGCGACGCTGGCCCTGCGTCAAATTCGACACCGGCTTTCCACGTGAACTTCTTGAAATTCAAATCACCGGTGAATGGCACGCTCAAAGGTGGTTGAATGGGACCGGGCAAACCGCCTGAAGCAGTCGACGTCAGCTGGGACTTGCTTTCGCTGGTATAGCGCCCGCCTGCGACAAGACGAAATGAGTCACTCACATCGAATGTCAGCTGACCAAATGCCGCGATGCTTTCGGTATTCAGGCGCGGGGTGAAACGCGTTGTCGAGATGTTGCCTTGGCGGAAGAAATTCTCCGTCGCTTGATTTTCGCCGAAGTAAAACGCGCCGATGACGTAACGCAGCCGCTGATCTTCGTTGGACGCGAACCGCACTTCAAGCGACGTCTGTTCGGCAAGATCAACAATGTCGCCGGCAAAGCCGGGGAGATAAGTCCGGAACCGAACGTCCGAGCGGCGCCATGCGGGGATGAACGTCAGCGTGCCAAAGCCCATATCGCCGACGACGGTGGCGCTGACGCCATAAAATTTATTGTCGAGAAAGCCGTCTGTTCCGGCCAGCGCTATACAGCCGCTGTTGACGAAATTCCCAAATCCGCCGCAGAATGGCGGCGCGAATATGCCTGCTGCATAGCCGCGGATTGCGGCATGGGCACGCGGATCGGAAACGCTGACCCGGTCTTCCAGATCAGGCACTGCAAATGCCGCGCTGGGAAGAAGCACGGCGCCCGATCCCTTGCCATGCTGGTTATAATAGTCGCCAACCAGCGTCATCGACCACATGTCAGACGGCTGGATCAGCAGCGACGCGCGCACCGCCTCGCCCTTGTCATCATCATAACCATCGGAGATGTAACCGTCGCGGTTGACGATTTGACCCGCAACCCGCAGCGCGGCGATTTCGCCGAGCGGAATATTCAGCGCGAGCGAGCCTTTCTTGCTGTCGTAATTGCCATATTCAAACAAAGCTTCGCCGCTGAACTCACCGAGCCGAGGCTTTTTCGGGATCACGTTGATTGCGCCACCGGTGGCATTGCGGCCATACAGCGTGCCTTGCGGACCCTTGACAACTTCGACGCGTTCCAAATCATAAAACACGCCAGTAGGCGCGGTTGGTCGGCCAACATAAATACCGTTGAAGTTGAACGCGATGGCATTTTCCGCGAACGAGTTTTGCGAGACGGTGCCGACACCGCGTAGGAAGAAGCTGGTGGTACCGCCGGTGGGCTGCACGACCAAAGACGGCACCAGCTTCCCAAGATTTGCGGTTTCGGTGATGCCGGATTTCGTTAGGTCATCGCCGGTGACGGCGCTGACGGCCAAAGCTGTTTTCTGGAGATTTTCTTCGCGGCGCTGGGCTGTGACGACAATCTCGTCCAGACCATCGCTTTCTTGAGCCTCGGCGCTTTCGGCTGTGGCTGCGCTATCCTGGGCAAGCGCGATACTTGGCGCGCCAAGTCCAACAATTGCTACTGACGCAAGCAAAACTGCTTTCATGAAACCTCTCCCTCATATTTTTGCACTGCCTTCACGCACAGCATCTTTCATTGAAGCCATTTAGGGCATAGAGCGCCCATCGGTTAAATCTTTTGTTTTGATGGTAATCCAATCACAATATTGATAGGTTGTCCAAATGCGGTTCAAGGGGCTCGATCTCAATCTCTTAGTTGCCTTCGACATATTGATGGCAACGCGCAGCGTATCGCGGTCAGCCGAGCAACTGCATCTCAGCCAACCGGCGATGAGCGCCGCACTTGGTCGCCTGCGCGATTATTTTGGCGATGACCTGCTCGTTCAGCAGGGAAAGCGGATGTTCCCGACAGCTTATGCTGAATCGCTAATGCCTATGGTCCAGGACGTTTTGCGCAAAGTGGATGAGGTGATCACGACATCAACGACCTTTGATCCCGCGACCTCGCAGCGCACATTTCGTCTTATTGCATCGGATTACATCACCGCTGCCGTTATTGCTCCGCTCGTACGCAAGTTGGCTTTGGTCGCACCGCAGATCAGGCTTGAAACCGTATTGCCCTCCGATGGCAGCGCGGAACTTATCGGGCAAGGCGCTTTCGACCTGATGATCACTCCCGAAGATTTCATCAGTCCTGACCAGCCGGCCGAACTGTTGTTTGAAGAACAGCATGTCATTGTCGGCTGGAGCGGTAACCCTCTTTTCGAACGCACCATAACCGAGGCGGATGTGATGGCAGCAAGCCATGTTGGCGTGCATATGGGCAACCAGCGGACGAAGGCCTTTGCCGACAGTATGATGGAAAAGCTTGGCCGGTTTCGTCAGATGGATGTCACAGCATCATCGTTTACAATCATCCCTTGGTTGCTGATCGAAACCAACCGGCTGGCATTGATGCACGAACGACTGGCGCGGCGGATGGCCAGTATGTTCCCTCTGGCGGTTGCGCCGATCCCCTTTCCGTTTCCTCCTATGCGCGAAATGATGCAGTTCAACCGGACACGCAGCGCCGACGAGGGCTTGCGTTGGTTACGCGAACAATTGCGTAAAGAGGGCGCGATGCCCAAAGGATGATGTCCATCCACAAAACAGATGTGAATTCATCAATTCAATCAAATTTACAGATTTTATCGGCTGACTAGATAGGACATCCTGAAGTCCCCAACATGATGGGACACATTGGAGAGGTCAGCCTTGGAAAATATTAAGGTCTTAATCATCGGTGGCGGTATCGGCGGCCTCACGTCCGCGATTGCATTGCGACGTGAGGGCTTTACTGTTGATGTCATCGAACGTGACCCTAGCTGGTCGGTCTATGGCGTGGGGATTATTCAGCAGGGTAACGTCATCCGGGCCATGGCCCAGCTTGATTTGATCGATGACTATATCGAGGCCGGATTCGGATTTGACCATGTCGAGATATTCATCCCGACCGGTCATTCGGTTGCCAAAATTCCGACGCCGAAACTTGTGCCTGACTATCCGTCCAATGTCGGCATCGGACGGCGTGCGTTGCACAAGGTACTGGGTGACCGGACAATTGCCGCGGGCGCCAATGTTCGGCTTGGATTGACGGCCAACACGCTCGATGACGACGGAACATGTGTTTCGGTAACTTTCAGTGACGGCAGCAGCGGGCGTTATGACATCGTGATCGGTGCCGACGGCCTCTACTCCCAAACGCGCGAAACCATTTTCCCCGAGGCACCTAAGCCAGAATTTACCGGCCAGTCAGTCTGGCGCTACAATTTGCCGCGCTCCGAAGATGTTGACGGACTGCATGCCTATGAGGGCAAGACCGGGATCGGGCTGGTGCCCTTGTCCGAATCGCTGATGTATATGTACGTGACGACACCCGAACCGGGCAATCCGCGATACCCTAAAGAACAGCTTGCTTCCGCGATGCGGGCCAAGCTGGCCGATGTGCCTTCACCGAAAATAGTGGCGCTCGCAGAGCAGATCACCGACGACGCCGAAGTGGTTTACAAGCCGCTTGAGTGGGTGATGCTGGAAGGTCCGTGGCATAATGGTCGCATCGTCCTTCTGGGTGACGCCGTACACGCGACCACGCCGCATCTGGGCCAAGGCGCAGGCATGGCAATCGAGGACTCGCTCGTATTGGCCGAGGAACTCGCCAAAGCGGCAGATTGCGAAGAGGCTTTCACCGCCTATCGTGCGCGCCGTTACGACCGCTGCAAATATATTGTCGATGCTTCGACCGCAATTTGTTTTGGTCAGCTTGGCAAGGGACCGCTGGTCGATAACGCCCAGGCCACCCGCGAAATGTTCATGAAAGTTGCCGAGCCGATCTGAGGCCAGCGTCCTACAAATATTCAAGGAGTTTAGTTATTATGGCTAGAGTTAGCGAGATCCGTCACGTCGGATATGCCGTCGCCGATTTGCAGGCAGAGGCCGCATTTTATCAAGACATTTGGGGTCTGCGCGATGCAGGCGAGAAAGACGGCATGCTCCACTTTGCTGCCGAAGGCCATGACGAGTTATATGTCGTTCGCTTGCGCCAGTCGGATGTGCAGCATATCGATATCATCACCCTTGCCGCAGACAGCCGCGCCGATGTCGATGCCTTGCACGACAAAGTCGTCGGTTACGGCTGCCAGATCATTTTTGCCCCGAAGGAGCTCGGCACTTTAGGCGGCGGCTATGGCTTCCGCTTTTTCAGCAAAGACGGCCTGCCGTTCGAGATTTCGAGCGACGTCGCGCGCGGCCCATCGCGTGAACTGGTCCGCTGGGAGGGCATCCCTCAGAAAATCAGCCATATCGTGCTGCACTCGCCCGACCATCAGGAAATGGTCCGCTTTTTCACCGACGTGCTGGGCTTCAAGGTGAGCGACTGGCTCGGCGATTTCATGTGCTTTTTGCGCTGCAATTCGGCGCATCACCGGATCGCTTTGTTGCCGGGTCCGGCGTGCCTCAACCATGTTGCCTATGACATGCTCGGTGTCGACGACATGATGCGAGGCATCCACCGGTTAAAACAAAAAGGCACCGATATTCGCTGGGGGCCAGGCCGTCATACCGCGGGAAATAACACCTTCAGCTATTTCACCACGCCAGCCGGTTTCGCCGTCGAATATACCGCCGAACTCGAAGAGGTGGACGACGCGACCTGGGAGGCACAGGTGCATGCTCCTGCGCCGCTCGTCATGGACCAATGGGGCATCGGCACCGGTGGCCCGCAAACCATGCCGCACCCTGCACCCGACGCAGGTCTCTTTCAGTCGGCGGGAGTATAAGATGTCGCTTTTTGCACCGTTCCCCAATTATATCTGGAATCTGTCGGTCGCGATTGCGATGGAATCCGGTGCGCAGATAGGGGAGGTCGTCGACATCATCGCTGCCGCCAAAGATGCCGCAGGTAGCAGCGCCGACAATGGCACACAGGCATTCATGCAGGCATGGATGGCCAAGGCCGACACGCTGATTGAACTCGCGTCCGAAGACGAAGCGGCCGGGCGGAATTTCTCGGCCGGTCTGAAGCTTGAGCGTGCCGCACTATATCTTCTCAACGGCGAGCGGATGCAGGCGCAAGGCACCGCTGGACGCATGGAGACTTACCAGCGCGCACGGCAGTGTTTTGACCGTGCGGTCGTTCTTGGCAAGCTCAACTGCGAACGTGTTGAAATCCAGCTCTCAGATTGCACAATGCCCGCTTTATTCACGCGCGCACCGGGTGAAGGTCCCAAACCCACCGTGGTCTATTGCAACGGCCTCGATAGCAACAAGGAACTGCTTTACTGGTCCAGATTGCCGCATGCGTTGGCGCAGCGCGGTATTTCTACCTTGTGCGTGGACCAGCCCGGAACTGGCGAGGCGCTGCGACTGCAGAATTTGCCCGCCACACCGCATAGCGAAACATGGGCATCCAAAGCGGTGGACTGGCTTGAAACGCAAAGTGATGTTGATCCCAAGCGCATCGGCATGACGGGCATCTCGCTTGGCGGACATTATGCGCCGCGTGCGGTCGCCTATGAACCGCGCTTTGCGTCGGGTGCCTGCTGGGGTGCCAACCATAATTGGGCCGAAGTGCAGCAGAAGCGTTTACGCAGCGAAGGCGAAAACCCGGTGCCCCATTATTGGGCGCATGTCATGTGGGTGTTCGGTGCCACCGATATGGATGACTTCCACGTCAAGACGCAGGATATGGACCTCAACGGCCATATGGACCGGATCAAGGTGCCGTTCCTCGTCACTCATGGCGCGAATGACCGGCAAATCGGCGTTGAATATGCGCATCAGGCGTTCGAACAACTAACCAACAGCCCACGCCGCGAGCTGAAAATCTTCACTGAACGCGAAGGCGGGGTCGAGCATGTCGGCGCGGACAATATGTCGTTTGGCCGCGACTATATTGCGGACTGGTTTGCCGAAACACTGGGAGGTCACACAGCATGAGTTATATCGCAACCGCCCGCGTGCCCACGCAAAGCGCCAGCAAATATCTCCAGCAGGTGTGCAAGCATTGGGAGCATAACTTACCGGTCAGTTTTGATGCGCACCAGGGCGAGATTACCTTCGCAAAAGATGCGCGCGGTGCCGACTGGCCAGCAGATGCACTCGTCATGCTTGATGCCGAAGCGGACACACTCGTCTGCACAATCAGCGCCAGCGCGGAGGGGCAGCGTGATGGCCTGAAAGGCGCGCTGGAGCGGCACATTGACCGGTTCGCCTTTCGTGAGGTTCCGCTGGCATATAATTGGACCGACGGTTGACCTCCGCCGTCCCCGCCGCGTCGACAAAGCACGGGGTCATCCTGCTGCTCTGTGCGGTGATGCCGATCATGGCCATTATCTCGCTGGTGCCAGTTCTGCCGCTGTTGCTCGAGGAATTTTCGACAACGCCGGGCAGCGAATTTCTGGTGCCGATTGCGCTGACCATCCCTGCTTTGTGCGTTGCGCTATTTTCGCCTGTTGCCGGGTGGGTGAGCGACAAAATGGGTCGCAAGAAACTGCTCGTGGGCGCGCTGCTGATTTACGCGGCGGCTGGCAGCTTTCCACTGTTTCTGACCGATCTCAAACAGATCATCGCATCACGGTTTGTCCTCGGTATTGTCGAAGCAGCGATCATGACGGTCGCGACCACGCTGATCGGCGACTATTTTACCGGCGAGCGCCGTGAAAAATGGATTAGTGTGCAAATCGCGACCGGCAGTTTTGCGGCGATTATCCTCATCGCAGCTGGCGGCTTTCTGGGTGAAGCCTTCGGCTCGCGCGGGCCGTTCTTGCTCTATGTGCTGGCGGTCCCGATTGCGTTGGCCGCAGCGATCATACTGTACGAACCGGTAAAGCGGAGCAAAGACCCGGAACATCAGACCGTTCAATTTCCGATCAAAGCAGTTTTGCCGCTCATTTTGATCACTGGCGGGGTTGGCCTTCTGTTTTACTCGGTGGTGGTCCAGCTCGGGCCAATACTGCAATTGTCGGGTTCAGTTTCACCCGCGATGATTGGCATCGCAGGCGCGGCTGCTAATCTTGGCGTTGTTGTTGGCAGTCTCCTGTTTCGGCGGTCGATCCATTTGACGGGCCCCACTCTTCTCGCGGTTGGTTTGCTGATTTCAGCCATCGGATATGCAGGGGCCGGAAGCGCTGACAGCTTTCTTTGGATTGCTTCATTTGCAGTGATTGCTTGTATCGGCAGCGGCTTGATGTTGCCGAATATGATGGCGTGGATCATGCGGTACTTACCAGACGAAGTGCGCGGTCGGGGCATCGGTTTCTGGACCGGTGCATTTTTTCTTGGACAGTTCACGGCCCCGATCATCGCTACGGCACTCTCTGCCAAAGCGGGCGGCCTTGCCAACACATTGCTGATCTACGCGGCTCTGGCAGCGGTTGGGGCGTTACTTGCCCTGTTCGCGCGCCGCGCGACTTTGCAACCCGTGACGTGACGCCGTGACAGCCGCACCCTCCGTGGCCATCGACCCGTTCGACGAGGCATTTCTTGCCGACCCGTACGCGCATCACCCTGCGTTACGCGATGCGGGACCGGTGGTCTGGCTAGAGCCGATCAAATGCTTTGCCATGGCACGCCATGCCGAGGTTTAGGCGGCCCTGAAGGATCATGAAACATTCTGCTCCGCGCGCGGCGTTGGCATCACCGATTTTGCGGTGGAAGCCCCCATGCGCCAGCCATCTTTGCTACTCGAGGCGGACCCGCCTTTGCATGACCGCACACGCGGAATAATGAACCGGATCGTCTCGCCTGCCGCACTTAAATCGCTTCGTCCCATCTGGCAGGCTAAAGCCGATGCGCTAGTCGAGATGCTTGTTACCCAGCGAACGTTCGACGCCGTGACTGACCTTGCGGAAATCTATCCAATGCAGATTTTCCCGGACACCATTGGGTTGCCGGTCGAGGGCCGCGAACATCTGATGCCTTACGCCACCGCAGTGTTCAACGGATTCGGCCCGCGCAACGCAGTGTACGAACGCGGCATGGAACAGGCCAAGGACGCGATGATCTGGATTGCCAACGTCTGCCGCCGGGAAAATCTGTCACCCGGCGGTTGGGGCGCTGCAATTTATGATGCTGCAGATGACGGCTTATGCACCGAGGAGGAAGCGGCGCTGCTGGTACGATCACTCCTTTCCGCCGGAGTGGATACGACGGTCAATGGCATCGGGCACCTCATCCTCGCGCTTGCGAGCCACCCCGAGCAATGGGCTCTATTGCGAGAAAATCCGAACCTGACGAAGCGTGCCTTCGAGGAAAGCCTGCGATGGGATTCCACAGTCCAGATTTTTTTTAGGACAACGAGCAGACCCGTAACCGTCGCCGACGTTCTGATACCGGAAGGCTCAAAAGTTCTGCTGTTTCTCGCGGCCGCGAACCGCGACCCGCGCAGGTGGTCCGAACCCGATACATTTGATATACAGCGGCAGGCCAGCGGTCATGTCGGCTTCGGTTTTGGTATTCACCAATGCCTCGGCCAGATGGTGGCACGGCTGGAGGCCGAGATGATCCTGAATGCGCTGATCCTGCGGGTTGAATCCTTTCGATTGACCGGGCCGCCAAAGCGCCGATTGAACAACACGCTGCACGCCATCGCCGGACTGCCCGTTGAGATCATACCTAGCTGAAGGATAATATCATGCCCCGCCAATTTATCGACTTATCCATCTATCTTGAAAATGACGTGATTACCGATCCGCCCTTCATGCGGCCAAAAATCACCTATCAGCAGCACGCTGACACCGTCACAGAATTGGGCCATTTTTTCCCCGGTGTAACTTCCGAGCAGCTGCCCGACGGCGCGGGTTTTGCGGCGGCGGAATGGGTGACTTTGACCACACATAACGGGACGCATCTTGATGCGCCGTGGCATTTTCATCCGACAATGGACGGCGGCGAGCGGGCAATCACGATCGACGAGGTGCCATTGGAGTGGTGCTTTAACCCCGGCGTAAAGCTTGATTTCCGGCATTTCGAAAACGGCTATGTTGTGACCGCCGCCGATGTTGAGGGCGAACTTGCGCGCATAGGCCATGAATTGCAGCCGTTCGAGATCGTGCTGGTCAACACGGCCGCTGGCGGCGCGGTGGGCAAGCCCGATTTCGTCGATACCGGTTGCGGCATGGGATATGAGGCCACGATGTACCTGCTCGAACGCGGTATCCGGGTGACCGGCACGGATGCCTGGAGCTGGGATGCGCCGTTCAGCTACACCGCAAAAAAGGTTGCTGAAACCGGCGACACTTCGCTGATCTGGGAAGGCCATAAAGCGGGCCGCGACATCGGATATTGCCACTTGGAAAAGCTGCATAATCTGGAAGCCCTTCCTGCACGCGGCTTCACTCTGAGCTGCTTCCCGCATAAAATCCGTGGTGCATCGGCGGGCTGGACACGCGCTGTCGCGATTATCGATGGCGACTAAGCCAAAACAGCGCATTCTGGTTACTGGCGCAGGCGGCTTTGTCGGTCGTTTGTTAGTCAATGCGCTAGCCAAAGAGCACAATATTGTCGCTACCGACCGCGTCGGTCTGGACACGTTAGAATTGCCTAGCGTCACGGCTTTATCCGGAGACCTTGACGATCCAGCACTAATTGAAGCCGTAACCGCCGAACCGCTCGACGCGATTGTCCATCTTGCGACCATCCCCGGCGGAGCGGCGGAGGCCGAACCCGCACTCGGCAATCTTGTAAATGTTGCGGCCAGCATCGCGTTGATTGATGCCGCCGCCACGCACGAAAATTGCCCCCGACTGCTATTTGCAAGCAGCATTGCGGTGTTCGGCGACCCGATGCCAGCGCAGGTCGACGACGACACAGCCGTCAGCCCGATGCTGCGTTATGGCGCGCATAAGGCAATGATGGAGGAATGGATTGCGACCCTGACCCGGCGCGGTGCGATACGCGGACTGTCGCTTCGACTCCCGGGCATCGTCGCCCGGCCACTGGGGCCGTCGGGTATGAAATCGGCCTTCATGAGCAACCTATTTCATGAGATGAAAGAAGGATGCAATATAACGCTGCCGGTATCGTCGGCGGCAACCTGCTGGCTGCTTTCGCGTCCATCACTCATCAATCAGCTGGTCGCGGCGCTAGCTTTCCGCCACGACCCCGATGATGCGCGCCTGAACCTGCCAGCCATGCGGGTGATGATGGGTGACCTAGTCTCCGAAGTAGCCCGCCAAACGGCAAGCGATGCCAATCTGGTGACCTACGACCCCGATCCCGCAATTGAGGCCGCATTTGGCAAGCAGCCGCCATTATTCACCCCGCGCGCTGATGCGTTAGGCCTGCGCCACGATGGCAGCCTGCCAGATTTGGTCCGCAACGCGCTCGCCGATTTATGATATAATGAGAGGACACCCATGAAACTTGCAACTTATGCCACTGGCACTGCCGACGGCGAACTGATCGTCGTTAGCGACGACGCGACGCGCTACTTGTCCGCCACCGGCATCGCGCCAACGCTGCAGGCGGCAATCGATAGCTGGGCCGATGCCGAGCCTAAATTACGTGCGCTGGCAGACCGCTTGGCATCGGGCGAAGGCGAGCCGTTGGTGGGATTGCCCCTGGCCGCCCCGCTTCCGCGCGCGTGGCAATGGCTGGATGGCTCTGCGTTCCGTAGTCACGGCGAATTGATGGAAACATTGTTTGGCACGGAGCCTCCACCGGCAGGTCGGCCATTGATGTATCAAGGCCTGTCCCACCAGTTTCTTTCGGCCACCGCCGATATGCCGTTGCCGCGTGAAGAAGATGGCATCGATTTTGAAGGCGAGTTTGGGATCATCACCGACTTTGTGCCGATGGGCGTCACGCCCGCCGAGGCAATGGCGCACATCAAGCTGATTGTCCAAATCAACGATTGGTCGTTGCGCGCGCTTGCCCCCATCGAAATGAAAACCGGCTTTGGCTGGGTGCAGGCCAAGCCCGCCTGCTCGGTCGCTCCTTTTGCGGTGACGCCCGATGTTTTGGGCGAGGCATGGCGCGATGGACGGGTCCATTTACCGCTCAGCGTCGACTGGAACGGGAAGCGGTTTGGTGACGCCGTCGGCGGAGTGATGGAATTCGGTTTCCATGAATTGGTCGCTCATGCAGCAAGCACGCGCTCGCTCTGCGCAGGGACAGTCATCGGGTCGGGCACGGTATCGAACAGCAATTTTCGTGAAGTCGGCTCGTCCTGTATTGCCGAGCGACGCGGAATTGAAATGCTCGACGAAGGTGCCGCGCGCACCGGCTTCATGCGCTTTGGCGACACTGTGCGAATGGAAAGCCGGATGCCCGATGGCAGCCTTTTATTTGGGGCAATCGACCAACGGGTTGTACAGGGATGAGCGCGAACCCCTCGCTTCCGGTTCGCAGGATTGTCACTGGCCACAATTCCGACGGCAAAGCAATTTTCGTCAGCGACGACGCCCTGCCAGTCGATCCCATTCCTTCTGGCGATGCGGCGTTCAGCCTGGTCTGGACGACTGCCACGGTGCCGGCCGACAATAATGACGAAACCGATGGCCGCACCCGCGATGCTGGGCTGACGCTCAATCAGGGTTCCGTCATCCGTATCGTCGACATGTTGCCCGGCGGCAAATCACCGATGCACCGTACCAACAGCATCGATTACGGCATCGTGTTGTCAGGTCAGGTCGAACTGGAATTGGATGACGGAGCCGTTACCACCGCAGGTCCCGGCGACATCATCGTCCAGCGCGGAACGATGCACTTGTGGCGCAACCGGTCCGCGACTGAGACCTGCCGGATTGTTTTTGTCCTGATCGAAGCCAAACCTGTATTGTTTGACGGCGTTCCGCTTGCCGAGGTCAAGCCGTAAGCGGTCCACGCTCGTTTATGGCAACAACGTGGCGGTGGTTGCAGTCACGCGTGAACCTCTCTCCGATTGGATTTCCCTGTTAGGCAGGGAATTTACAGGGAAAAATCACTTTCCCGAGGACAATTCTGATTTTTCAGTTCCGTAATAGCCAGGTATTCTGCGGCATACAGGACCAAATTCCCTACTTTACCGAACAGGGAATTTTTTTGAGTTAGCAGGTACGATTTGGTTATGAGCAGGGAACTGAATTGTGAATACATTGCCGCGATGAACAGGTGTCTAGGCCTATATCTGACATAGACATTGATGTGGGTTCCAAAGGGTAATTCACCCGATAGCCTGCCCTGTTTTCGCCCAATCGGCGAGGAAGCTTTCAATACCCTTTTCGGTCAGGATGTGCTTGAACAGCCCCTTGATAACCGATGGTGGCGCCGTCATCACATGCGCACCGATTAACGACGCCTGATTGACGTGAATGCCGTGGCGGACGCTGGCCACGAGGATTTCAGTACCAAAGTCATAATTGTCGTAAATCTGCTTGATGTCAGCAATCAGCGCCATGCCGTCGAAACCATTATCATCGTGACGGCCCACGAACGGCGAGACGAAGGTCGCGCCGGCTTTCGCTGCAAGCAACGCCTGATTGGCGGAGAAACACAAGGTCACATTGACCATCGTGCCTTCGCCGGTGAGCGCTTTGCAGGTTTTGAGGCCGTCAATCGTCAGCGGCACCTTGATGCAGACATTGTCCGCAATCTTGCGCAGGATTTCGGCCTCTTTCATCATCGTCGGATGATCAAGCGCCACCACCTCGGCAGACACCGGACCGTGGGTCAGTGCGCAAATCTCGCGCGTCACTTCAATAAAATCGCGACCGGACTTGGCGATCAGCGAAGGGTTTGTCGTTACCCCGTCTAGCAGACCTGTAGCAGCCAGTTCTTTGATGTCGGCAATTTCAGCGGTGTCGGCAAAAAATTTCATAAGCAGGGTACCATTCCGGCGGTTGATGTTCCAAGCGCGACCCGCGAAATCGACAGGTCAAGCGTAACGGACGTGCTAATGCTAAGCGGGACTTGCGCCTTGGTCATGTCCAACCCGGACTTGGCGAAACAGGATAAGGGCACCGACATCGTTTGCCATCCCTTGCCCTGAGCGGCTTTGAATTGTGGTGTGATGTCGAGGCCGTTTCCAGCGGGCTTTAGCCCTTCATTAAAGCCGATGAGTTTCACCGCGCCGTCGCCTATCGCATCGACTCGGTAGTCGATCTCAACCGCCACGGCGCCGTTGGTTTCGCGGCTGAGGTCAAGCGGTGCGGTGCCAGCCAGCGCGACCGTCGCATTACCGCCAAGCCACAAGAACCTTCGCGAGTCTTCCTGCCGGTTGCGGTCAACTGCAAAGGCGCGCAGCCGGTCACCGTTGGTGCCGACGCCGTTGCGCAACTTTTCTAGCGAGCCGTCGAGCGCGATGTAGAAATCCAGCGACTGGCCGGTTTTGCCGCGCTCGAACCAGGTCCCCACGGGCAAATCCGAACCCGGCGCAAGACCGCTGACTTCGCTGAGCGTGCCGACCTTGGCGGGTTTCTGGTAGCTCAGCCCATAGCCATAAGCGAACAGCGGGTCATAATTCTTGTCGCCGACATTGAGCACATATTGCGTTGCAAGCTTCGGCCAGCTGAACGGCAACGTACCTATGAAATCGGCCTTGCCGAACAGCACATCGGCCACGCCGCCGCCTTCCGACCCCGGCAACCATGCAGCGACAAAAGCGTCCGACGCGTTGATATGGCTGTTCACCCACATCGGCCGACCGGACAGAAACACCGCGACGGTCTTGATGCCTTCTGCCTGATATTTTTTGAGCAGCGCCAAGTTATCCGATTTGTCGCGGAAGATCAGGTCGGGGACGTCGCCCTGAAATTCGGCGTAAGGGTCTTCACCGAAGACGACTACCGCAACGTCAGGCTTCTGGGCGTAATTACCGTCCTTTGTGATTACCGCAGTGCC
This sequence comes from Sphingorhabdus sp., assembly GCA_041753095.1. GTDB lineage: Bacteria > Pseudomonadota > Alphaproteobacteria > Sphingomonadales > Sphingomonadaceae > Sphingorhabdus_B. The sequence continues at coordinate 33,134 of JBGSVG010000390.1, forward strand.
GCCGCTCGCATCGGCTAAAGCCTTGCCGATGGTTGTAGCACCAGGAAATTCGGAATCGGGCAATCCTGTTCCTTGCCATGACAGGGTCCAGCCGCCCGACTGCTTGGTGTAGCTAGTCGCGCCATCCCCCGCGATCAGCAGTTTCTGTCCTGCCTTCAAAGGCAACGCAGCATTTTCATTCTTTAGCAACACAAGCGATTCCTGCACGGCTTGCCGCGCAATCGCGCGATGTTCGGGCGAGCCGATTTTGCTATAATCGCCAGCAAGTGGCCGCGACGACGGGCGGCCAGATTCAAACAACCCGGCGCGCAGTTTCACGCGCAATATTCGCCCGACTGCTTCATCAAGGCGCGCCATAGATATGGTGCCATCCTTCAGCTGCGCCAGTGTGCTTTCGTAAAGGCCTTTCCAGCTGTCGGGCGCCATGAACAAATCGAGCCCGGCATTGAACGACGCCGCGCAGCTTGTGGTCTTGCAACCGGCCACCTGACCATGACCGTTCCAGTCGCCAACGGTAAATCCACCGAAGTTCATCCGCCCGCGCAGGACATCGGTCAGCAGTGATTTGTTGCCGTGCATCTTCTCACCGTGCCAGCTGTTATAGCTCGCCATGACCGATTGCACCCCAGCCTCTATGGCGGGCCGATATCCCGCCGCCTGAATGTCACGCAGTTCCTCTTCGCTTGAAATATTATCGCCTTGGTCCTTGCCGCCATCGGTTCCGCCGTCACCGACGAAGTGCTTGGCGGTGGCCACAATATGCGCGCCTTTCAGCCAGTCTTTCGAGCCGACTTTGCCTTGTAAACCCTCAACGAGTGGCCGCGCGTACTGGGCGACCACTTCGGGATTTTCAGAATAGCTTTCATAGGTCCGCCCC
>JBGSVG010000391.1:0-3945 GCA_041753095.1 Sphingorhabdus sp.
TGGGCGGCGCGGACGTGGTCGAGGGTCAAGAGGTCGGACATGGCCGCTGCCCCTATCTTATCTGGCGCGATGTGAAAACAAACATTAAGGCACGGCTATGACTAGAATAGCTTTTATCGGTTTGGGCGTCATGGGCGGCCCTATTGCACGGCATCTTTCGACCGCCGGTTACGAGATGACAGTTTATAATCGGTCGCGCGCCAAAGCAGAGACCTGGGTGTCCGCGCATGGAGGCACGCTGGCCGGTTCTCCTGCCGAAGCGGCGAAGGATGCCCAAGTTGTCATTAGCTGTGTCGGCACCGACGACGATTTGGCGGGTGTAACGCTAGGCCGCGACGGCGCATTTGCCGCGATGGCAAAGGGCAGCCTTTACATCGACCACACAACAGTCTCGGCCCGCATCGCCCGCCAATTGGGTGTCGAAGCCAAATCACGCGGGTTGCTAGTGGTTGACGCACCGCTCACCGGCGGACAGATCGGTGCGGAGAATGGTACCTTGTCCATCATGTGCGGCGGTAGTGAAGCGTCGATGGACGCTGCCCGCCCGATCATGGATCCCTATTCGAAACGCATCGTCCATGTCGGTGGCCCCGGTACCGGCCAAACCACAAAGATGTGCAACCAGATCGCCTTTGCCGGCGTCATCCAGTCGCTATCCGAAGCCTTGCGCTTTGCCCAGTCGGCGGAGCTTGATGTTGCCAAAGTCTATGAAGCGATTTCCGGCGGCGCGGCCCAGAGCTGGCAGATGGATAATCGTTGGGCGACGATGGCGGAAGACAAGTTCGACTTCGGTTTTGCCGTCGATTGGATGCGAAAGGATCTGGGGCTGGCGTTCGAAGAGGCCCGCGCATTGGGTGCTACGCTTCCGATCACCGCGCTGATTGATCAGTTCTATTCGGATATACAACAAATGGGCGGCGGTCGCCTTGATACCAGCGCTATTGTGAAAAGGTTGCCCAAGGGATGAAGACGTTTTTTGCGCTGGCACTGCTGGCGATTTCCACCCCTGCCTTCGCTGATGGCATCGTCGAGAATGTCAACGGCATCACGCTCGATAAAGACGGCAAGGTTATCCGTTTCAATGCTGTGCTGATTGGCAAAGACGGCAAGGTCACGCAGCTACTGACGGGCAAGGACAAGGCACCCAAGCAACCCGACTTCCGTCATGATGGGCGCGGCGCGACGATGTTGCCGGGGCTGATTGACGCGCACGGGCATGTAATGGGGCTGGGATTCCAGCAGCTGACGCTCGACCTGTCGGCCACCAACAGCCTTGCCGAAGCGCAGGCCGCTATCCGTGATTATGCTGCAAGAAACCCCGACCGGCGTTGGATAATAGGGCGCGGGTGGAACCAGGAAAAATGGGGTCTGGGCCGCTTTCCGACTGCTGCCGATTTGGATGCCGCCGTGACTGACCGTCCGGTTTGGCTTGAACGGGTCGATGGCCATGCCGGGTGGGCGAACAGCCGGGCTATGCAGATTGCGGGTGTTACGGCAGCTTCAAAATCTCCGGCTGGTGGACGGATTGAATTGGCTGGCGGCAAACCCAGCGGAATTTTCGTTGACGCGGCGTCGGAATTGGTCGGCAAATTCGTGCCCCCGCCCAAGCCACTCGAACGCGACATCGCGCTCGGCGAAGCACAGAAAAAGCTGCTTTCACAAGGCATCACCGCGATCGCCGATATGGGTACCACGATTGACGACTGGCAAAGCTATCGTCGCGCGGGCGACGCTGGCTGGCTGTCGATGCGGATTTTCAGCTATGCCGCTGGTATCGACAATATGGTGATGATTGCGGGGCCAAAGCCGACGCCTTGGCTCTATGACGACAAATTGCGCCTTGGCGGAGTTAAGCTCTATCTCGATGGCGCGCTGGGTAGCCGCGGCGCATGGCTTAAAAAGCCATATAGCGACGCCCCCGGCCAGACCGGCCTGCAATTCCTTGCCAGTGCCGAAATCCGCAACCTGATGGTGCGCGCATCAATGGACGGGTTCCAGACCGCAATTCACGCCATTGGTGATGCGGCAAATGCCGAAGTCATAAGCGCGGTCGAAGAATTGTCAGAAGCCTATAAGGATGATCGCCGCTGGCGGATTGAGCATGTGCAGATTGTCGATCCAATCGACCTGCAAAAGCTCGGGCAACATGGCATTATTTCATCGATGCAACCGGTACACCAGACATCGGACAGAACAATGGCCGAGGCGCGGCTTGGGCCGGAGCGCCTTAAGGGTGCTTATGCGTGGCAGTCGATCGCCAAGGCGGGTGGCAAGCTGGCCTTCGGTTCTGACGTTCCTGTTGAATCGACCGATCCGTTCGCCGGACTCGCCACGGCAATGACGCGCGAAGATGCGGCGGGCCAGCCATTCGGAGGCTGGCGCCCCGAAGAACGGGTGACGCGCGAGCAGGCGCTAGCGGGCTTTACCACGGGCGCAGCTTATGCGGCGTTCGCCGAAACCAAAGTTGGTTCGCTGACCCCCGGTCATCATGCAGACTTCATCCTCATCGACGTCGATCCGCTGCTTGCGTCGCCGTCCGAACTGCGTAAGGCAGTGGTCAAGGAAACATGGGTGGGCGGCCGCCCGGTTTATAAAAATGCTGCAGCCATTGCTGCAGGCGAACGCAAAGATGGAGAGACACGATAATGGCACGCGCATGGACATTGGCTAGCCGCCCGGCAGGGCTTCCCAACGAAAGCAATTTTGCGATGATCGACACACAAGACGCGTCGCTAGCCGACGGCGAGTTTCGCGTCGCCAATAGCTGGCTGTCGGTCGACCCCTATATGCGCGGACGGATGAACGACGCGAAAAGCTACGCCGACCCATTTGTGCTGGGCGAACCGATGACCGGTGGTGCAGTCGGTGCAGTAACCGAAAGTAATAACCCCGATTTTCCTGTCGGCGCCAAAGTGCTTCATATGGGCGGCTGGCGTGACAGCGTTGTTTTGGGTGGTGGCAAAACGCCGCCAGCAGGGATGCCACCGGTGAAGCTACCTGAGCTCGGTGTTCCGGATCAGCATTGGCTCAGCATCATGGGCATGCCCGGCGGCACTGCATGGTTTGGCCTGCTCAAGGTAGCCGATGCCAAGCCCGGCGAAGTCGTATTCGTATCTGCTGCGGCAGGTGCGGTTGGCTCTACCGTAACGCAAATCGCCAAGGCCAAGGGCATGAAAGTCATCGGCTCGGCCGGTGGTGCGGATAAATGCGCGTGGGTTAAGGAACTCGGCGCCGATTCAGTGATAGATTACAAGGCGGGCAAAGTGCTGCCGCAATTGATGGGAGCGCTCAAAGAAATGGGCGAAACCGGCATCGACGTGTATTTCGACAATGTCGGTGGGGAACATTTCGATGCGGCGCTGGCGACATCGAAAGAATGGGCGCGATTTGCCATCTGTGGAATGATCGACGTCTATAACGACTTCAAGGCGCAGCCGATGCAATATCTGCCGATGATTATCGGCAAGCGCGTCACCATCAAGGGCTTCCTCTATCCCGATTTTTATGCGCAGGTGCCGGAATTCAACACCGACATGGCTGGCTTGATTGCATCGGGTGCAGTCAAAGGACGCGAGACGGTAAAAGAAGGTCTCGAAAAAACGCCTGAAGCGTTCATCGGGCTGTTCAGTGGCGAGAATACCGGAAAGATGCTGGTCAAACTTTGAATGCAAAAAATGCTGCGCAGCATTTCCATGGAAAAACATGGAAATGCTGCGATCTGGCATTGCGCTTGCCGTAGCGTCAATTAGCCGAATGTTGCACAATAGCATCACCACGAAGATTTCAGGGATTCCGCGCTTTACAGCGATGACATTCGTATGCGTCTAAGCTACATTGTTACAAAATAATGTCGAAACAGGAGAGTATGCGATGTCGGGACGTGACAAAACCTTTATCCACGCACTAAAATTTTCTGCAGCATGCATCGCTCTGGCGATGCCAACG
>JBGSVG010000392.1:0-4975 GCA_041753095.1 Sphingorhabdus sp.
TGCGTAGAGCGTCCTTGGTGCTTAGCCAATATATTCGGTCGGTCGTCCGCAAGAAAATGTCGTTGGTTGGTCGAATGCTCCATCGCCGCAACTTTTTGGGTTGCGGCGGGTTTCGTCTCTTATGCCCCCGGACTTTTCCGGGATGATTTATCGGAGATGGAAAATGGCGAAGACCGAACCTTTTCAAACAAAACAAGGTATGGGCGGCGAAACGCATCAACATGTGCCCGAAAAAAGATCGCACGCCGATGCCGGCGCGCATCTGACAACAAATCAGGGCATCCGGGTTTCCGACAACCAGAACAGTCTGAAGGCCGGAGCGCGCGGGCCTACATTGCTTGAAGATTTCGTTCTGCGTGAGAAAATCTTCCATTTCGACCATGAACGTATCCCCGAGCGAATCGTCCACGCGCGCGGTTCTGCAGCGCATGGCTATTTTGAGGCGACCGACGATATCTCGGACCTGAGCAAGGCGGCGTTGTTCGTGAAGGGCACCAAGACGCCAGTCTTTACACGCTTCTCCACTGTGGCTGGTGGTGCAGGTTCGGTTGACACACCGCGCGATGTGCGTGGGTTTGCGGTCAAATTCTACACCAGCGAAGGCAATTGGGATCTGGTTGGCAACAACATCCCTGTGTTCTTCATTCAGGACGCGATGAAGTTTCCCGATCTTGTTCACTCGGTCAAGATGGAGGCGAACAGCGGTTATCCGCAAGCAGGCAGCGCTCATGACACTTTTTGGGACTGGGCGTCGCTGATGCCCGAAACTACCCATATGCTGATGTGGGCGATGTCCGACAGGACGATTCCGCGTTCGCTGCGTATGATCGAAGGTTTCGGCGTTCACACCTTCCAGTTGGTCAACGCCGCTGGCAAATCGACCTTCGTCAAATTCCATTGGAAGCCGAAGCTTGGCCTACAATCAACCGTCTGGGACGAAGCATTGAAGCTTCAAGCCGCCGACAATGACTATCACCGCCGCGACTTGTACGAAGCGATCGACGGCGGCGACTTTCCCCAATGGGAACTCGGCATTCAGGCGTTCGACCGCAAATTTGCCGATGCGCAGCCCTATGATGTGCTCGACCCGACCAAGATCATTCCCGAGGAAGATGTGCCTGTGCGGATCATCGGGCGGATGGTGCTCGACCGTAATCCGGACAATTTCTTCGCCGAAACCGAGCAGGTCGCGTTCTGTCCGGGCAATATCGTCCCCGGCGTCGATTTCTCCAACGATCCGCTGCTGCAAGGGCGATTATTCTCCTATCTCGACACGCAGAAGTCGCGTTTGGGGACCGCCAACTTCCATCAGTTGCCGATCAACGCGCCGAAATGTCCAGTGATGAACTTTCAGCGTGACGGCCAGATGCAGATGAACGTCCCTAAGGGCCGCGCAAATTACGAGCCGAACAGTCTGGCCGCACATGGCGAGGAAGGTGGCGGGCGCGAATGCCCGATGACGGGTTTCACGTCGACCACTACACCGACTGGTGAAGATGAATCCGGCGACAAATTGCGCGTCCGCGCTGAGTTGTTTGCCGACCATTACAGCCAGGCGCGACAGTTCTGGATTTCGTTGACCGATAATGAGCGCGCACATGTGGCATCGTCATTCACCTTTGAATTGTCCAAGGTAGGCCAACTGAATCAGGTGCCGCCGCGTATGGTTGGCAATCTGCGCAATGTGGACGAAGAATTGGCACAACGCGTTGCCGACGGTCTTGGTATCAAGTTGCCGCCAAAAGCCAAAGCTGCGCGCGAGCCGGTCGATATGGACCCAAGCCCCGCGCTATCGATCCAGAAGAATATGAAGGAAACGTTGGAAGGACGCAGCGTTGGCATCCTCTATGCGGATGGGTCTGACGGCGCCGAGATCGATGCTGTCGTCGCAGCAGTCACCAAAGCGAAAGGCAAAGCAGTCCTGATCGCACCAAAGGTCGGCGGCGCGAAGCTAGCCGATGGGTCTGTTCGCAAGGCCGATGGTCAGCTTGCTGGAACGCCGTCGCAATTATTCGATGCTGTTGCACTGGTGCTGTCAGACGCTGGCACCGAAATGCTGCTCAAAGACAGCGCGGCGGTCGATTTCGTCGCCAACGCTTTCGTTCACTTGAAGGCGATTGGAGCCAATGATGCCGCACAGCCTTTATTGGACAAAGCGCGAGTCGAACTAGACGAAGGCGTAACCGACCTCCGCGCCAAGTTCATTGCTGCGGCAAAACTTCGTCATTTCGATCGCGAGCCGAAGGTGCGTACGCTCGCTTGATAGACTAATCTGCCAATTGCCGCCGCGCGAGCAACATCGCGGCGACAATGCAGGCAGCTAGCAGCATGCCTTCCATAGCTCCGGTGACGATTTGGCTGATCGGGCCAAAGCTATCCTCGCCGAATGTTGCGCCGATCTGGTCAAGCCGGAGACGCGATTGCGGAAGCACGTCCGACAGCAACTGAAGGCTGCCGCCAAGTAACCGGCCACCCATCGCGGGTATTGCTGCCCCCGCTATGCCACCCGCTATGGCAGCGGGTAGTATCTTGCGGAAGAATGTTCCCTCAACCTGGTTACTCAACCACACGCCCAAGCCAACAGCGCAGCCGAGTAAAGCCCCCTCCGGCGCGCCGGTGATGTTGCCCGGCGATTGCCCTAAAAGCAGGTTGAACGCATCGAGACCGAGCAGCTTGACGACACCGCCCACTAACAACCCGCCGAGCGCGCCACCGCCAATGGTCCATTGCCAAGCATTGGCATTCACCAAGCGGCCGGCCGCGATGCCGAAGCTGACTCCGGCCGCCCCGACCAACGCAATGAGGACGGAAACTGCAGTTAGCACCAACACGATGGACGCTGCGCCCATGCCCGGCGCCAACGGTTGCGCTGCTCCGGCAAAACCGTAAAATATTCCGCCAAGCAATCCGGCCAAACCACCACCAACCACGCCCGCGCCGGCAAGCGCAAAAAAGTAGCGCCAGCGATGGTCTGTCATCTCTGGGTCAGCGACGTCCCGCGCCTCTGCGCCCTCCACGTTCGCAATAAATCGGTACCCGTGCTTGGGCACCGTTTCGATAAAGCGCGGCCTGGCCGCATCGTCACCCAGTTCGCGTCGCAAGGTTCGAATGCATTGAGTCAGCGCTTCATCGGTCACGGGCACCCCGCGCCAGACTTCATCCATGAAACGGTCCTTCGATACCAGACCGCCAGCTTCACTAACCAACAAAGTGAGCGCATCGAAATAGCGGTTACTGACATCAAGCGCCGCTCCGTCACGGCGCAGCATCCTCTCGCTCACATCGAGCGTGAAGCGGTCAAAGCGAAAACTACCCGATTTCATTTTTCACCAAATGCTCATGCCCCGCTCATGCCGCTCACATCGCCGCCCGCTAGACGCATAGCCTCGTATTATCACAAAGGGCAATCTTATGAATATCACAGCAAATCCGGCGGCCGGTCGGCGGTTTAATATCTGGCGTATCACCGGCTGGGGCGGAGCGGCGACGATCGTTCTCGCGCCATTAGTAGCGATGCAATTTACCAATGAAGTCGATTGGGACGAAACCGACCTTATATTCGCGGCTGTGATTTTCGGGATCGTTGGCGGACTGGTCGAACTGGCGGTGCGCAAATCCGCCAATTGGTATTTCCGCTTCGGGTCGATGTTCTCGGTGCTAGCCGGCTTTATGGTGATCTGGTCAAACCTAGCCGTCGGAATGATCGGCAACGAATACAATCCGATCAACCTTTGCTTCGGCGCCGTGTTGCTGATTGCGATCACGGCCAGCATCATATCGCGGTTTGTTGGAGGGAGTTTACACCAAGCGATGTTCGCTGCCGGATCGTTGCAAGCCACCATAGGCATCTTCGCAGGAATTCTGGGTATTGACCCGCGCGGTGGCATTTTCACCATAATGCTTTCGGCAGCATGGTTCATTTCCGGCCTGCTATTCCGGTGTGCCCATCGCGGCGGTGCGCGCTAATCAATCACCCCAAAGTATGAAAAAAGGCGGCACCCTTTCGGATACCGCCCTTTTTAATTTCAAAGCGAAAATGGCTTATTCGCCGTCGTCGTCCATCATTTCAACCGGACCGCTGTCTTGGCCCTTGGCCGAAACATCGCGATCAACCAGTTCGATGACGCCCATTGGTGCAGCATCCGAACCACGGAAACCAGCTTTGATCACGCGGGTGTAACCGCCGTCACGTCCGGCGTAACGGGCAGCTAGCGTGTCGAACAATTTTACCAGCTGCGTGTCGTCCATCAAACGGCTCATCGCGAGGCGACGGTTGGACAGGCCACCCTTTTTCGCCAAAGTAATCAGCTTTTCGACATAAGGACGCAGTTCGCGGGCCTTTGGCAATGTGGTCTTGATCTGCTCATGCTTGATGAGCGAAGCCGCCATGTTGCGCAGCATTGCATTACGGTGCGCGGTGGGGCGTTGAAGCTTACGGTGGCCAACTTTATGGCGCATATTTCATTCCTTCGTTCGTAGGGGGCCCGTATGAGGTAGCCCGATCCCGGCCCGCTTGAGGGGGAGCCTTTGCCCTTATAATTGGGCCAAAGTATCACTTTGGCCCAGATTACGTTTAGCCCAAAAGCTCTTGCTCAAGCTTCTTGGCCATTTCTTCGATATTTTCTGGCGGCCAGCCAGGAATATCCATGCCAAGACGCAGACCCATTGATGAAAGCACTTCCTTGATTTCGTTCAAGGACTTGCGGCCAAAGTTTGGCGTACGCAGCATTTCGGCTTCGCTCTTTTGAACGAGGTCGCCGATGTAGATGATATTGTCGTTCTTCAGGCAATTTGCGCTGCGGACCGACAGTTCGAGCTCGTCGACCTTCTTCAACAGATAACGGTTGAGCTGGTTCGCGTCCGATTCTTCCGACGAAGCCGAAGGAGCCGCCATGCCGATCATCGGCGAAGAAGCTGCCATTGAATCTTCGAAGTGGACGAATACCTGCAGCTGGTCCTGAAGGATGCGCGCAGC
>JBGSVG010000393.1:0-6181 GCA_041753095.1 Sphingorhabdus sp.
GCGACTCCTTAATCGTTCGCATTCCAGCCAAATACCTGTTTTTAAAAACAGCAAATTCCGCTAGGACCGCGCGATTATTTTGGGCGTGCTCAAAAGGATTCTCTCCAGACCGGGATTGGGTGAAAATTAAATGGTATTTGGCAAGTTTTTCCGTTTCGCATCGCAGGACATGGCGATCGACCTCGGCACTGCGAACACGGTGGTATATGTGCGCGGACAAGGTATTGTTTTGAACGAACCTTCGGTGGTCGCCATCGAGACGCTGAACGGCATCAAGCGCGTCAAGGCCGTGGGCGACGATGCGAAGTTGATGATGGGCAAGACCCCTGACAGCATCGAAGCCATCCGTCCGTTGCGCGATGGGGTCATCGCCGACATCGATGTGGCCGAACAGATGATAAAGCACTTCATCCATAAGGTGCACGGCAAGCGCCGGATGTTCAGCTATCCCGAAATCGTGATTTGCGTTCCGTCGGGTTCGACCTCAGTTGAACGTCGCGCCATCCGCGATGCGGCATCGAATGCCGGTGCCTCTCAGGTGTTTTTGATTGAAGAGCCGATGGCAGCGGCCATCGGTGCCGATATGCCCGTGACGGAACCAATCGGTTCAATGGTCGTCGATATCGGCGGCGGCACTACGGAAGTCGCTGTGCTTTCGTTGCGCGGTCTTGCCTACACCACCTCGGTCCGCACCGGAGGTGACAAGATGGACGAGTCGATTGTCTCGTACGTGCGACGACACCACAATCTCCTGATCGGCGAAGCGACGGCAGAGCGCATCAAGAAAGATTTCGGCACGGCGCGTCCGCCAGCAGACGGCATCGGCCAAACGCTGCACATCAAAGGCCGCGATCTGGTCAATGGCGTGCCCAAGGAAATTTCGATCAACCAGGGCCAGATTGCCGAAGCGCTGTCCGAACCCATTGGCACCATTCTAGAAGGCGTTCGGATTGCGCTGGAAAACACGGCGCCAGAACTCGCTGCCGATATCGTTGATCAGGGTATCGTGCTCACCGGCGGTGGTGCATTGATGCAGGGCCTTGACGAATATCTGCGCGATGAAACCGGCTTGCCGGTCACGGTCGCCGAAGACCCGCTGACCTGCGTTGCCATCGGCACCGGCAGGGCGATGGAAGACCCGATCTTCCGCGGCGTCCTGCTGACCGCATAAAGCGAAAGAGGGTCCAGACCCACCAACAATGGCGCTGAGGTTTGAGGCGATTTTGTTCAGTGCAAGGCGGCAAGGCGCAGGCCTAGTGGTTCTAAGTCAAGCCTTGGCAACGCAGCAATGGACAAAATCGGTCAAATCCCGGAGGGACGACAAAATGGCTTCCATCTCGAACGCAAATGCGCTTGGATATAGAACCACTATGTCCGGCGCACATTTACGTCCGATATGTTCACCATTTTGGCGCCTCAGCGCCATTGTTGGTGGGTCTGGACCCTAAGATGGCGCCGCCCCCACACCGGCGCCCCGGATTTTCCCGGAGAGCGCAATATGGCCTGTTCGCAACCTATGTGATTGCGATTGCGGGAACGGTGGTGGCTGCCCTTTTGCTTGTCATTTCTGTTGCCGATCCAACGGGTTTTGCCGCCCTGCGCGCTGCGGGTGCGGAGATAACCGCGCCAGCCGCGCGTTTCTTCAACAGTATCCGCCGCACCGCCAATGACGTCGGTGGCAACATGTCGGCCTATTTTGACGCGGCGTCGAAAAATGCGGCGCTGACCAAGGAAGCCAAGGCCAACCGCACGAAACTCATTGAGGCCAAGGCATTAAGGGTTGAGAACGCTCGGCTGCGCGGCCTCCTTAAATTACAGGATGAAACCGTCGAACAGGTCGCGGTAGGGAGACTCATCAGTTCGACCGCGTCGAGCACACGCCGCGTTGCCACACTGTCGATTGGCTCCAATTATGCGGTTGAGCGGGCCCAACCGGTGCGCGGCCCATCGGGGCTGATCGGGCGCGTCATTGATACCGGACCCACGACCGCCCGGATATTGCTGGTCACCGATGCAGAAAATCTCGTTCCTGTCATGCGCGCGAGCGATGGACTGCCCGCCTTCTCCACCGGGCTTGGCAACGGCCTTGTCGTTATCAAGCCGCTTAATCTTGGTGAAAGCCCTTTCAAGGTCGGTGATATCATCGTGACTTCAGGCAATGGCGGACTTTACCAGCCGAATATCCCCTTTGCCCGCGTCATTCGCAGGACCAACGATGGTGCGCTTGCGCGGCCGCTGGCAGACCCGGCGAACACGCCGTACGCAATCGTCATGAAGGCCTATCAGGGCGCGGCGCGCGAGGCGCAGCAGGCCATAGCACCCGATGGTGCGACCAAAGAGGTGGCGGAGTGAAAAACCCCGTTCCGGCACTTCGCCTGCCCTTGCGCCCCGGCCGGGAATATGAAAGCCGTTTTGACCGGGAACCTTCGACGCTCAAGATGCTGGCGATTCCGATTGCATCAGTGGCGTTCGGTTCGATGCTGACGACTTTGCCGATTTTCACAGCGCAGCCATTGCTGCCACCGTTCGGGCTTCTGATGTTCCTTGCCTGGCGCTTGATGCGACCGGGATTATTGCCGGTATGGTCAGGTGTGCCTTTCGGCCTGATGGATGATATTTTCAGCGGTCAGCCTTTCGGCAGCGCGGGCCTGCTGTGGTCGCTCGCCATGCTCACCATAGAGATTATAGATTCACGCGCCATCTGGCGTGACCATATTCAGGACTGGCTGATTGCATCGCTTTTGATTGCTGCGGTTCTGCTTGGCGGCTTGTGGATCGCGGCGCTTGCTCATGCCGCCCCCAGCCCGATCGTTTTATTGCCGCAAATCATCCTGTCGATATTGCTATATCCGTTGGTGGTGCGAATATGCGCGCGTCTGGATAGCTGGCGACTGGCAACATGAAGATCGAAAAGCAGGTTACAACAGGACAGCTCGATTTTACCTTCACCCGCCGCGCGATGTTCGTTGGCGGCGTGCAGGCAGCTATCGGATTGGTGGTTGCCAGCCGCATGTCCTATATTGCCGTCGCCGATAACGAGAAATACAAGCTGCTCGCCGAAAGCAACCGGGTCAACCTGACCATCATCCCACCGCGCCGGGGCTGGTTTATCGACCGTTATGGCAAGCCCATTGCCAACAACCGGTCCGACTTTCGTGTCGATATTATACCCGACCGGTTGGTGAACAAGGAAGCGACGATTGCCACATTGGCTGAACTGCTGTCGCTCGATTCAGACGAGGTTGATCGCATCAACCGCGAGCTGAAAACCGCGCAGGGCTTCCAGCCGGTGCAAGTTGCAGATGGTCTCGATTACGAACGTTTTGCCGCTGTCAGCGTCCGCCTTCCCGACTTGCCCGGGGTCAGCCCGCGTCAGGGCTATTCGCGCTATTACCCCACCGGAGCGGCGGTCGGGCATCTGATCGGCTATGTCGGAACGGTTTCGGCGGAAGAATATCAGAAAAACAAGAATCCGCTGCTTATCACCCCTGGTTTCAAAGTCGGCAAGGACGGGCTTGAAAAGACGCTGGAAAAAAGCCTCCAGGGACAGCCGGGAGCCAAACGCACCGAGGTCACCGCACGCGGCAAGATCGTCCGCGAACTCACCACGCGGCCTGACATTCCCGGCAAGCCGGTCCAACTCACCATTGATATCGACCTTCACAATTACGCCGCGCGGCGTCTCGGGCTGGAGTCCGGTTCAGTCGTTATCTTCGACTGCCTTACCGGCGACATCCTGACGATGGCGTCGATGCCCTGTTACGATCCCAATAGTTTCTCCGACGGCATCGGCCGCGTCGAATGGAAGATGCTGAATTCGGACGACCATATCCCGATGCTCAACAAGGCGTTGCAGGGGCTATATCCTCCGGGCTCGACGCTGAAACCGATGGCCGGGCTGGCAATGCTCAAAAACGGCATCGATCCGGAAGAGAAGGTCAATTGCGGCGGCGGCTACCGGCTCGGAAATCGCATATTCAAATGCCTTGGGCGGCACGGCCCCATGGACATGAAAAGCGCGATCATGAAAAGCTGCAACACCTATTTCTATTCGATGGCGCACCGCATCGGTTATGACGCGATCGCTCCGGCCGCACGCGAGCTTGGCTTGGGCCAGGAATTCGAACTGCCTTTTCCGTCGCAACGCTACGGCACCGTCCCTGACAGTGCCTGGAAAAAGCGGAAATATGATCAAGAATGGACTGCATCCGACACGTTGAATGCGGTCATCGGCCAGGGTTACATTATCGCAAGTCCCTTCCAACTCGCCCTTATGTCGGCGCGCATTGCCTCAGGCCTTAACATCCAGCCCGAAATATTGCTCAGAAAACGCGCCGCGCCCACGCCGTTGTCCTTCCCCAAGGAACATCTCGACATTGTCCGCGAAGGTATGAACCTTGTCGTCAACGGCGCGGGAACAGCAGTTCGCAGCAAGCTCCAGCTTGAAAATATCGCAATGGGCGGCAAGACCGGCACTGCGCAGGTTCGCCGGATTGCCGGATCGCAGCGCGGCCAGTCGGGCGCATGGAAATATCGGGACCATGGCCTCTATGTCTGCTTCGCGCCGGTAGATCAGCCGCGCTACGGTGCGGCAGTGGTCATCGAACATGGCATGGGCGGCGCGCGCGCTGCGGCGCCAATTGCCAAGGATGTGCTGACTTTTATTTACGACAGAGAACAGGCGATGGCATCGCTCGAAGCGCTTGAGGCAGGCTGGGGCGGCACTATCGAACAGCGCATGGCGGCGAAATATAATGCCTATATCGGTCAGCCAGCTCCCGTGCCGCCGACCGACCCGACATCGCCAACATGAACTCAATCGTCCCGACCCCGATCGCTACACTCCCGTGGCGCGTCATCTTCATCCTCATGGGCTTGGTCGGCTTCGGCGCGACCGTGCTTTACTCTGCAGCGGGAGGAAATTTGGAGCCTTGGGCTGGCAAACATGTCGTACGCTTTTTACTATACCTCGCCATGGCGCTCGTCATGTCGCGGATGCCGTTGGATTTCTGGAAGAATATCACCTTCCCGGTCTATCTTGTTCTGTTGATCATGTTGATAGCGGTTGAGCTGATGGGCTTCGTCGGTGGCGGCAGTCGGCGCTGGATCGACCTCGGTATCATTTCGCTTCAGCCATCGGAACTGATGAAACCCGTGATGGTGCTCGCAGCAGCATGGTTTTTCGACCGCCTTCCCCCTAACCGCATCTACGGAATCGACGCGATCTGGCCTTTGGCGGCCATCCTTATTCCGCCGAGCATTCTCGTCATTATCCAGCCAGATTTTGATGCCGCCATCGCTTATGCCTTTGGCTTGGGCGTGGTCGGATTCATGGCCGGATTGCCGCTAATCTACTTCATCGGTGCGGGCGGGGCGCTCGCGGTCATCGCGCCCTTGGTCTATTTCTTCGCAATGAAACCCTATCAGCAGGACCGCGTGCTGATATTCCTCAACCCGGAAAACGATCCGCTCGGTGCGGGCTACCACATCACGCAATCGAAAATTGCCATCGGCTCAGGCGGTATTTTCGGCAAAGGTTTCGGTAATGGCACGCAAAGCCATCTGGACTATCTGCCCGAGGGACATACCGATTTCGTGTTCGCCACCATGGCAGAGGAATGGGGCATTGTCGGCGGGTTCTTTATTCTTGGGCTTTACTTCTTGCTGATGCGTTGGGGGCTGAGTGTCGCGATGCAAAGCAAGACGCGATATGGCCAACTGGTTGCGGCTGGCCTGACCTGCACAATTTTCTTCTACATCATGATTAACCTTTTGATGGTCGTCGGGCTTGCACCAGTTGCCGGCATTCCCTTGCCTTTCGTCAGCCATGGTGGTTCGTCGATGCTGACGATGATGATCTGCGTCGGCATCATCATGTCGATCGAACGCCATCCCGGTGCAAAGCGCGGACAATTCAACTAGGCCGCATATCCCGTGCTTGACAAAAGCGCCGAATCCAATCAAAGGCGGCGCTCCAAACGGGCCTGCGCATCTGGCCAGCCCGAAATGGGGACGCTTAGCTCAGTTGGTAGAGCAGCTGACTCTTAATCAGCGGGTCGTGGGTTCGAACCCCTCAGCGTCTACCATTCAAGTCATTTAATCATTTGTTTTCAAAGGATAAAATGACATATTCAAAAACTTGATCCCACTACCGTTCCCACATTTTAATTGGGACTGATCG
>JBGSVG010000394.1:0-6452 GCA_041753095.1 Sphingorhabdus sp.
ATACCAGCTTTTCGGATTGTCCTTGCCCATGGCAGTCAGGTCAAAGCGCTGCAACGTACCCAGGATTTGCAGCACGGTTGTAGCGCCCGAAGATGGCGGGGCCATGCCGCATACAACATAAACCCGGTATGGTGCGCACACCGCCTGTTGCTCTTTCGCACGATATTGCGCGAGGTCGGTCATCGTCATGTCGCCGGGGCTAAGCTTGCTCTTGCCGACTGCGTCAACAATCTGGTTGGCGATTGCGCCAGTATAGAACGCATCAGGCCCCTTCTTCGCGAGCAGTTTCAACGTGGCCGCAAGTTTCGGATTTTTGAGCTTTATTCCGACAGTTACTGGCTTGCCATCAACCCAGTACAGTGACCGCGCTTCGTCGAAATTGGACCAGAGAGGCTTGATGCCCTGCAACCGGGATTCAAGCGTCTTGTTTACGACGAAGCCCTTTTCCGACAGCCGAATGGCGGGTTTGAAAATCTTCGCCCATGGCAGCTTGCCCCATTTTTTGTGCGTTTCCGCCATGAGGCGGACATTGCCTGGGACGCCGACCGACCGACCGCCCTGAAAGGCAGCGAGGAAACCCAGCGGCTTGCCATCCGCCCCGACAAATCGGTCGGACGTAGCGGCAGCCGGTGCAGTTTCGCGGCCGTTGATCGTGCTCAGCACGCCTTTTTCATTGTCCTGATAAAGCAGGAAACCGCCACCGCCGATTCCGCTCGATTGTGGCTCGACCACGGTCAATGCCAGCATCATCGCCATCGCTGCATCGGCCGCAGAACCGCCTTGACGCAGCATTTCCATACCCGCTTCGGTCACGCGCGGGTCGGCGGACGAGGCAACGCCAGCTTTGTTGGCGATGGCATTTTGGGGAACAAATGTGAAAGCGACGAGCGCAAGAACAAGCTTTTTCATGGACATATGTCTAGCGGGCCAGAGCGGCCAACGCAAAGCACCTTTTTAAGCGTCGGCGCCTATTGCATCGGCAATGTTGGCAAACCCGTCGCGTGTCAGGAGGCGTGTCAGCCCCTTGTTGATGGTTCGCGCCAATCCTGGCCCTTCATACACCAGCGCGCTGTATATCTGTATCAGTGAGGCCCCTGCCCGGATGCGGGCATAAGCGTCGTCGGCGGATGAAATGCCACCCACACCAATCAAGGGTATTTTGCCACCGCTCGCCTTGCGGAAATCGATCAGCCGTTGCTGCGCCAGATTGCGCAAAGGTACACCCGAAAGTCCGCCCGCTTCGCCAGCGTGTTTCGATGTGAGCGGCGGCCTCGAAATCGTGGTGTTCGAGACAATCAACGCGGCAATACCGCGGGCCATCGATACCTCGACGATATCGTCAATGTCAGCCGGTTCCAGATCGGGCGCGACCTTCAGGAAAACCGGCGTTGTGTCGGTCCTTGCCGCCATCGCCCGCGCGAGCAAATCGTCCAGCGCACTTTTGTCCTGCAGCGCGCGCAATCCCGGCGTGTTCGGCGAGCTGATGTTGATCGTCAGATAGTCCGCATAAGGTGCCATGCCGCGGACGCCCGTCACATAATCCGCAATCCGGTCTTCGCTGTCCTTGTTCGCCCCAACGTTGATTCCCAGCGGGCCGCAAAGCGCGTTGTCAGGAATATTACGGAGTCGGCCTACAGCGGCCGCCTGCCCGTCATTATTGAAGCCCATGCGGTTGATGACCGCATGGTCCTCCACCAGCCGGAACAGCCTCGGCTTGGCGTTCCCCGACTGTGGTAAAGGGGTTAGCGTGCCGACTTCAGCAAAACCAAAGCCCAGTCGCATGATTTCGACTGGTACTTCAGCGTTCTTGTCATAACCCGGTGCCAGGCCGACGGGATTTGGAAAGTGCAAACCAGCCACGTTTTGCGCCAATATACGGCTTTCGGAACCCAAAGCCGGTATCGGCGCAATCTTCAATGCTGCAAGCGACAGATTATGGGCCTTTTCCGCATCCGCTATAAACAAAATCGGTCTAGCCAAATAATAGAGCATGCTTGCGCCTATCGCTGACTATGCACCAAGACGCAACGGGGTGTCACAAAATTGTAAGAACAGCGATTTTCCAGCATGTTAACGATGATCGAAAAGGATTTGGCCGAAAATGTCAAATGTTATCGTTCGCCATGACGATTCCGTGCAAGAGCAATTTACATATTTAGTCGATATGGGCTGTGCGACCCGAAGGGCTCGACGTTGAAAGACGCAGAGTTCTTTTTCCTATTAGACCCGCTTTCAAAGGCGGGTCTTTTTTTTGGGTTTCAAAGGTGTATGTTGAGGCCAACCGGGTCCAATGATAAATGTTCAATATGAAGCCCCAGAAGGCCGATTAGCGACACTCGTATCGTCGCTTTATCGGCTCGACTATGAAGGAACAGATTTTTCGGAGATCGAACGCGCTGACCGGGCGCAGTTCCGGTTCCAGCTCCGCGGCACCGGTGCATATCATTTTGCAAATGGCGACATTGTCGAAACTTTCCCGGTTACAATCATTGGCCCTACATCTGCCCCTGTTTTGGCAAAATCGAAATGCCCACTCGGCATTTTCGGATGGGGGATGACACCCGCCGGCTGGGCCGCGCTTATGGGTGGCGAGGCAGAGCGTTTCGTGGACAAGGCCTTCGATGCACGCCTGATTTTTGGCGACTGGATCATGCAGGTCCGCGAGCAGCTCATTAACCTCCCGGATTTTTCCGACCAGATTGAAATTGGCTGCCTGGCGGCCGAAGATATCTTCCGTTTCAAGACGAAGGCACCGTTTGAATTCACGACAAAAGTCGATGCGTGGTTAATCCAACCGGGTGACCCCGACGTCGATTTGCTCACCGGCATGACTGGGCTTTCGCTCCGTCAGCTCGAGCGTATGACGAAGCGTTATTACGGCATGCCACCGAAAAAACTGGCTCGTAAATATCGGGCACTACGAGCGGCCCAAGCGTTGGCCCAAGGCGACAGCCTCGACGATGCCGGACTTGGTCTGGCGTTTTACGATCAGTCGCACCTGATTCGCGAGGTCAAACAATTTACCGGCCTGACGCCCAGCCAGTTGCGCACTGGGGAGTCCCGACTGACATAGGTAACGATGGATGGACGGCGGGCACTCGGCGACAAAGTGGGCAGCCTTATATCCGACAGCTAGTCGTACCCGTCCGCTTTGTCTAAGACCGCGGGCGGATTACGAGAAGGCTGCTTCCGGCGTCGTAAATTGGCGCGCAGCGCCTCTCTCAACCGCTCCGCCTTAATCCGTTCCTTGTCCGCTGCGTCTTTTGCCATACCCACCCGATGCCAAATGCAGGTACTGCATGCAAGCCGCTTGACATTAACGCCCAGCCTTCGCATAGGGCCGCACCTTCGGTGCAGGCTGCTGTAGCTCAGTGGTAGAGCGCGTCATTGGTAATGACGAGGTCGGGAGTTCAATCCTCCCCAGCAGCACCACGAAGTCCTCAATATCTTGAGCGATGTCAGATGATTGCCTTCGGGCGATATTTCTCCCGCAATTTCGGTCACTTGTGAGCGCTCGTTTTGGCGAAGCGACGCCAGAGACGCTTTGTAGAGGCTCGATCTCGCGAAAAAGCCCCGGAGTTCTCCGGGGCCCTATTTCGTGGCACCACTTTTGTTTTGGGATGTGCTAGCCGAACCCGAGGAAGTGACGCTGCTGCTGCCACTCGAGCGGAATATCAGCGCAGCGTAATAGGTGGCGCGCGGTAAGTTGTACTGGCTGCCGGCCATCCAGTATCGCTGTGATTATGTCAGGCGCCAACCACGATATCCGCGCGAGCCGATGAAGCTGCCTCTTATCATAGTCAGCTATTGTCGGGATATCTGAGCTGTTGAGCAGATGCTCCCGAGCCGCAAAGCCTTGAACCACCAACCGGACCAAAGCGGGGTCAGTGTTATTGGTATTGGTTGATGCGCCATCCGGCGGCAAGGCGATCCGCAGTTCGTTGCCGCGACGGACAAGTTTTGCAGCTGTAGTGATGGTCGCTTGGTCCTTGTTGATCTTCACTTCAATGCAGTCGTCGGCGATGTGGACCGTCACTTTATGGTCGATCAGTACCGCACGGAGTTCGCTCGTTGATATTGAGTTGAGACTATCGGCCAGAGCGGTATCTGCTACAATGTTGGTCTGCCACTCAACTTTACATGTGGATTCATCAGCCTGTGCAGGCTTCCTCAGATAGGATGCGAAAGAATCTACAACGGTCCTGTCCAGAGCCCCTGCCGGTATCCTGCATATGGAGGAGCGATCCTCACCAGCTTTGAACCGGGTGACATAATAGCAATATTGCTTCGATCCCTTCTGCCCGCGCACCGGTGACATCGGCCTGCCGTCAGGATCGGTGACAAGACCAGACAGGAGAGTGGGTGACTTGGCATGCTTTGATATCAGCTTGTCGCGGTTGTTACTGGCGAGGATGGTCTGGACGCGTTCAAAGATATCCAGATCAATGATCGGCTCATGCTCACCTTCATACACGCTGTCCTTATGCCGGATCTTGCCAATGAACACCGGGTTCTTGAGCAGGAACCCGAGCGGTCCCTTGCCGAAGCTGACATTACCGATGGTACCGCCCGCCTTGCGATGGCGCGTGCGGGTGAGCATGCCGCACCGTGCAAGATCGTCCACCAGCGCGGGTACCGACTTGAGTTCCAGATAGCGATTGAAGATATAGCGCACCTCTTCGCCTTCCTTGGGCTCAATGACTAGCTTGCGATCTTCGACGCGGTAGCCATGGGGCACAGTCCCTCCCATCCACATGCCTTTACGCTTGGAAGCGGCTATCTTGTCGCGGATGCGTTCACCTGTGACCTCGCGTTCGAACTGGGCAAACGACAGGAGCACATTGAGCGTAAGACGTCCCATGCTGTTGGTAGTGTTGAACGCCTGCGTGACGCTCACAAAGGAAGCACCCCGCGCATCAAGGATTTCGACGATCTTGGCAAAGTCGGCCAGCGAACGGGTCAACCGGTCAACCTTGTAAACGACGACGGTATCGACCTTGCCTGCCTGTATGTCGTCGAGCAGTTGTTTGAGAGCCGGACGATCCATCGAACCTCCCGACCATCCGCCATCGTCATAGAGTTCATTGACTGGCTCCCATCCCTCGCCTGCCTGACTCAGGATATACGCCGCACATGCTTCGCGCTGGGCATCGAGACTGTTGAAGTCCATCTCCAGCCCTTCTTCGGTCGATTTGCGCGTATAGATGGCACAGCGCTTTCGGGTGGGCAGCGTCATGACGTCGCCGCCCTTCCCCTTGACCTGGCGAGCAGACCGAAGAACCTTGGCCCTGACCAATGTGCGCCGGTGATGTCGATCGCGATCTGCGTGAGCGAACCGTATCTCCTGCCGTCAAACTCGAAGCCGTCTTCCAGCACGAGCACCTGATGCATTCTACGGCGCCATGAGCGCACCAGCCGTGTTCCGGGTTTGAGCGATGGTGCACGGACCGGTGCTTCATCATCTCTCCCCAGCCTTTTTATGTGGCGTTCGATCTCGCGGCGGGTGGAGCTGGTCAGGCTTCCCTGACCGCGTTCCTGCAATCGATATGCGATACCGCGCCGCAGAAGATCAGGACTGATGTCGGGCGCCACGCTGCGATAGACCTCACGCCATCGAGCGCGCAATTCGGCGGGCTTCATTTTTGACAGATGGTCGAGCAGATCGACACGCTTTTGGTACTTTGCCGGGGCTGCCTCGTTGTTTGCGGACGCCGCTACATTGGCCTTCGTCATAGGTGGCACTCCAAGATCGGTACAGCGACATGCTGCCCCACCACCCAACGCCCGGCTGATTACCCAGCCAGGTCTATCGCCGCCTTTCTCAAGGCGATTGAACGTGAACAACAATGCTCGAGTTCATGCCGAAGTCGAGCGGATTGTGCCGATCCAAAGTAGATCTGTGCGCGTATCAAAACTCTAGCGTCAATGTCTTCTTCGTTGGACATTCCCGACAGACAGCTTTGCATGGCCAAACGGCAAGAAGCAGACATTCGTTCACTGAACGGCAGCTACAGATTTCGGCCATATCCGAAGTAACGCCAGCACGCTTGCCGCTATCAACCTCTGTCTTCTTCACTCACTCATGCAGCCTAGGCGGCGAACAGCCGATCTTCTCAGCAATCGATACCACCGCGCGCCCCAACGTGACGGATAATCCGCCTCGTCATCCAGCACCGTCCGGATCGCGCGAGTGCGCACCTCCGGCGAAAAATTGTTCGTTGTCTTGCTCATAAGTGCTCCTACTACTCAACAGTTCGAGCCTGCGGCAAACCCCGAGGCGGTTCGTCAGGACGCCGAAAATAGAGTTGGACGACTGGGAGCGTTACTGCCATAGGATATGTCTTCACGGCAATTGCGGCCTATTTTGACGGCAATCACCATTGTTCCGACATTATGGCCCAACAAGACGATTATTCTGTAACACTCACGACATTATCGTCAGAATTCTTGTC
>JBGSVG010000395.1:0-2340 GCA_041753095.1 Sphingorhabdus sp.
TAGCTCGACCAAGCTATCAGCAATACCAAGCAAGGCCGCCGAGCCAGGAAACAACTCACCCTGAAAATCGGTACGCAGACCATAGCAAACGACCGGAATGCCAGCGTTGTCTGCCAAGCGGGCACATTGCCAGACCTGTTCCGTCGATAGAAACTGCGCCTCATCGATCAACACGCACGCCAGCGGCGTTTCCTGATGTCGTTCGAGCACTGATTCCTCGATATCGGTG
This sequence comes from Sphingorhabdus sp., assembly GCA_041753095.1. Lineage (GTDB taxonomy): Bacteria > Pseudomonadota > Alphaproteobacteria > Sphingomonadales > Sphingomonadaceae > Sphingorhabdus_B. The sequence continues at coordinate 230 of JBGSVG010000395.1, forward strand.
GAACCCTCAAACCGGCTTGCGTCACCGGCAAGTCCAATCCGCGAGCTGATCGCACCAAAACCGGGCCGGTCATCCAAGGCAGCGGTCCACAGCATGACTTTCATACCGCGTTCGCCATAATTGAACGCCGCCTGCAACAACGTCGATGATTTGCCCGCGTTCATCGAAGCATAATAGAAATACAGCTTCGCCATCAGTCGTCGCCGTCGGTCAGGTCCTGCTGCACCTTCGGCTGCGCCAACAGACCTTCGATATGGGTCGCCTGATCGAAGCTGTCATCAGCGAGGAACTTCAGCTTCGCGGCATATTTCATGCTTACCCGCGACGCGACTTCCTTCTGGAAAAACGCAGTGTTGGTCCGCAGCGCCTTCAGCACCGCCTCCTCATTCGCGCCAAGCAGCGGCTTGATGAAAGCAGTTGCGTGCCGCATATCGGGCGACATCCGCACCTCGGTCACGCTGACGCTATGGCTGGTCAGCACATCATCATGCACTTCATCGCGTGCGAGCAGTTCGGACAGGATATGCCGAAATTGTTCGCCCACGCGAAGCAAGCGGACTGAACGGCCTTCGGGCCCAGTGTCGTTATGTTTGGCCATAAAGCTCCCCTTTCAGGCTTGAGCTAGGTTCACAACGTACGTTCACGCTCCTCGACCTCGAAGACTTCGAGCATATCGCCAGCCTTGACGTCGTTGGTATCGGCGAGAACCACACCACATTCCATCCCGGCGCGGACTTCGTCGACATTGTCCTTGAAGCGGCGCAGCGATGCAATTGTGGTTTTCGATACGATGACGTCCTCGCGGGTAAGACGCGCGAACAGGCCCTTTTTGATAACGCCCTCGCTGACCAGCAAACCGGCTGCCTTGTCGCGCTTGCCCGATTTGAACACGTCCTTGACTTCGGCACGACCGACGACCGTTTCGATGATTTCCGGACCCAATTCGCCAGCCATTTCCTTGGCTATGTCGGCGGTCAGATGATAGATGACGTCGAAATATTTGAGGCGAACGCGGTCACGCTTGGCGAGCGCCGCTGCTTTGGTATTCGGACGCACGTTGAAGCCGATGAGCGGCGCATTCGATGCGGCCGCCAACAGCATATCGGATTCGGTAATCCCGCCGACGCCAGCCAGCAAAACGCGGACCTTGATGTCGTCGGTCGAGATGTTGTTGAGTGCGGTAACGATGGCCTCGACAGAACCTTGCACATCGCCCTTGATGACCACGGGATATTCCATCGCGCGCGTGGCGGACAGATTATCGAACAGATTTTCAAGGTTCGGCGTGACCTGCGCGGTGCGGACCTTGGTTGACTGTTCCTTACGGTACAGCGCAACTTCACGCGCACGGGCCTCGTTCTCGACCACGGTCAGAACGTCACCTGCCGATGGCACGCCGGTAAGGCCGAGCACCTCAACCGGCATTGCAGGACCCGCTTCCGGAACCTGCTGGCCCTTATCGTTGATTAGCGCACGGACCTTGCCGCTTTCTGCGCCAACAACAAAGATATCGCCGCGTTTCAGCGTACCGCGCTTGACCAACACAGTTGCAACCGCCCCGCGGCCCTTGTCGAGCTGTGCTTCGACCACGATGGCTTCGGCAGGACGATCCGGATTGGCCTTCAGCTCCATCAGTTCAGCCTGAAGCGCGAGCTTTTCAAGCAAAGTATCAAGGCCGGTTTTCTTTAGCGCCGACACTTCGACGTCCTGAACATCGCCGCCCATCTGTTCGACAATGACTTCATGCTCAAGCAAACGTTCGCGTACCTTCTGCGGGTTCGCGCCTTCCTTGTCGATCTTGTTGATCGCTACAATCATCGGGACGTTTGCAGCCTTGGCATGCTTAATCGCTTCGATCGTCTGCGGCATCAGGCCGTCATCGGCGGCCACCACAAGGATCACGATATCAGTTACCGACGCGCCTCGCTGGCGCATCTGCGTGAAGGCTTCATGGCCCGGCGTATCGAGGAAGGTGATGACAGAGCCATCTTTTGCCTTTACCTGATAAGCGCCGATATGCTGGGTAATGCCGCCAGCTTCACCCGACACAACGTTCGCGCCGCGCAATGCGTCGAGCAACGAGGTTTTGCCGTGATCGACGTGGCCCATAA
>JBGSVG010000396.1:0-16045 GCA_041753095.1 Sphingorhabdus sp.
GGTGACGGGACAAAATCCCTATTCCACTGCGGCCGCAGCAGAAGCTGTGATCAAGGCAATGGGACGCCCGCTCGCACCGCGGCAGCCATGGGCCGATGAACGGAGTATAACGCTGCTGTCGCAGATGCTGAGCGACGATAAGGCGAAAGCGATGGCGTCGTTTAACGCCGACCCGTCGCTCTACGATGTCCCGCTGATCGCCATGTGGGGTTTCTATCGCGCCCAATCGGCAGGATCGGACCGCGACACGCTGACGAACGCGGTAGAAGTGATGGAATTGGCCCTGCCACATTTCAGCAGGCCGGAATTGGTTGCCGGAATCGCAGAAGCCCGAAGCAAGATTGCCAAAATGCAATGATTGCCTTGAATGAATGTCTGGAAATCGACACGAGCAAAACCGCGCAAGATACCATCGAACTAAAAAGTATCAGCCATCATTTTGATACGGCGAGCGAACGGATCGAGCTGTTCCGCAGCCTTTCATACACTATCCGTGCAGACGAAACGCTGGCGATCATTGGTCCTTCGGGGGCGGGAAAGTCCAGCCTGCTGTCGATTGCCGCGGGTCTGGAAATGCCGGCGGGCGGCAGGGTGTGCTTTACCATCGATGGTGTCGAAGTGGACGCGCTGACGATGCGCGCCAATTCCGGTTTCATCTTCCAGCAATTTCACCTGATGCCGGAGCTCGATGCCATCGGCAACCTAGCGTTGCCGCTTCGCCTGAAGGGCAACCGCGACGCGTTCGACATCGCTGCCATATGGCTTGAAAAGGTGGGCCTGAAAGATCGCGCCCGGCATCGCCCCCACCAATTGAGCGGGGGTGAGCAACAGCGCATCGCCGTGGCGCGGGCTTTTGTCACCGCTCCGCGTTTCATCTTTGCGGATGAGCCCACCGGCAATCTGGATATGCAGACGTCCGAAGGCGTTGCCGGGCTGATGTTTGACTGCGCCCGCGAAACAGGTTGCGGCCTGGTGATCGTGACTCACAGCAGGACGTTGGCAATGCGGGCAGACGCCAGCCTGCTTCTGGAGAGCGGACAGTTGAAGGCAGCGGCATGAGCAGGTTTAAACTGATGCTTGAGAACAGCTTTGGCGGCCTCAAAGGCGGCGACGGGCGCATCAGCATGGCCACGCAAACGGCGCTGCTATTTTTCCTCATGACACTGACGCTCACCAGTGCATCGATCCAAAGCTATCTGGCCGACAATCTCGATCAGATGCTCGGGTCCGACCTGGTAATTGAAAGCCATTCTCCACTAACGAATACTGACGAAGCCGCATTAAAGTCTCTGGCAGCGGGCGTATCGGTAACGCAGCTGGCCGACATCACCCTCACGCACAAAGATGAGTGGGCCCGTGTGCAGATCAAGCTGGTAGACGACGCATATCCGTTGCAGGGTAATCTCCAGATCGGCGACACGCCGGTAGACACGCAGCGCGCAGTAAGCCGCGGACCGGGGACCGGCGAGATCTGGATGGATTCGCGGCTCGCCATCAAGCTTGGGACGCAGGTGGGTGAGATCATCAATATCGGCGGCACCGACTTGCGCCTCAGTGCCATCCTGTTTCACGAACCCGACCGTATCATGGAAGGCCATAGCACGACTATGCGCGCCATGGTGCACTCCCAAAGCCTTGAGGACGCGTCGATTAAAAGCAGCAAGGGCCGCACGCGCTATCTGGTTGCCGCCGATGAAAAGCAGCAACAGGCGATTGAAATCTGGTCGCGTGAGGCCCTGCCTGGCGCCAACGTCATCAAAAAATTCGGCGGCCAGCATCCACTTGCAAGCTTTTGGCAACGTACCGAGAATTTCCTCGGCCTGGCATCGGTTATTCTGTTTTTTATGGGTGCCGTGGCCCTAGATATGACCAATCGCCGCTGGCTCGCCAAAATGCGCTACCGGCTTGCGATTTATGCAAGCTTTGGCACCCGCATCCGCACCGCGATGCTGATGGCGCTGGGCGAATGGCTCGCTGGTTTCATTCTGTCCATCGTGCTTGCCAGTACACTGGCCATATTCGCATACGGACTGATCATCGCCGAACTGCAAGGATATTTCCCCGGACTTCGCGCTACGTGGCATCCGACACCCGCGTTGAAGACTATCGGCCTATTCTTTTTGCTGCTGCTCGCGCTGCAGGTGCCCAGCTTCATCCAGCTTTCCCGCGCGTCGTTGCTTTCGCTCATCCGTAATCCGGCCGAAAGCAGCTATGTTTGGCATCGGCTGTTCTGGAGCATCAGTTCGGTCACGCTGCTGGCCGCTGCCTACTCCGACAATTGGCTGCTGACCGGCATGACGCTAACGGCAATCACGGCAGCGCTCACCCTGATGGCAGCGTTAACTTGGACTGTTATCCGGCTAGGCGATCTTTGGGGCCGCCGACGCGCCGGTCTGCTCCCCTTTGCCTTTTTTATGATGCGGCAGCGCCTGTTTGCCAAATCAGCGCAGGTGATGGGGTTGGGATTGTGCGGGCTTCTCCTTCTCTTTTCCCTGATGCTGATGCGTGACTTGGGAACAACAATGGAAGGCTATGGCCGGAGCCATGATGGCAATCTCATGATCGCCGAAGCCCAGACAGATCAGATTGGCGCGATAAATCACTGGGCCAAGCAGACCGGCAGCACCATAAGGTCCCTGCGTCCATTTGTGTCGGCACAACTTGTTGCGGTGAACGGCAAAGCCATTGCAGACATGCGGAAACCCAGCGACACGCTGGCAACACTTAAAGATCCGATACGGCTTAGCTGGACGGACGCCATTCCCAAAAACAACCGTCTCGTCGGCGGCAACTGGTGGCCAGCCGATACCGACAATTGGCGGCAGATTTCCGCTGAACCCGAAGTCATGACCGACATGGGGTTCAATTATGGCGACACGCTGACCTACCAGATTAGCGGCAAACCTTATGACTTTACACTGGTGGCAAGCCACGCCTACCAACCGGGCGCTGGATCGATAACCTTCTGGTTTCAGGTTCCCTTGTCGGCCAGAGCGCAGATCGATGCCCCAACCCGCTATATGGGCAGTATGGAATTGCCGGAACCGGCATGGGATTCGCTTGCTGGCCTGTGGCAACAATATCCCACCCTATCGCTGGTGCCGCTCCAGGAAATGACTGAACGCTTTGACCAAACGCTCGGCATCGTCACGAAAGTGAGGAGCGGCTACGCGGCCATGGTGCTGTTGCTGGCGCTCTTTGTGCTCGCTGCGTCAGTGAGCGGCTTCAGCGCCGATGATCGCCAGAAAAATGGCCTGCTGATGAGCATGGGGCTAAGGGATACAGATTGCCTGAGGCTGAATTTCTATGATTGGAGCCTTACCGCCCTGATCGCCGCCGCTGGTGCTATCGCAGGTACTTGGAGCGCGGGATTGCTGATCTATCAGACCGAGTTCAAACTGACCTACAACCCGGACATTCTTTGGGTGGCAGGAATGGTCTTTGCCATGATATCTACCGTATGCGTTGTGGGATACCTCGCGTGCCGCCAAAGCCTCAAAGTCTCGGTTCTCAACCTGATGGCGGAATAGCGGAACCCTTTATGACCCTTTTGTGCCGGGCATTGGAGCACGAACGTGCCACGCCGCTTTGCGGCGCAGAACGCCTACTGTCCAATCGACTCTGCTGACAGGAGCCGTTCCAGATCGTCCGAAATGTCGGAAAGCCTTAGTACACAATAGTGATAGCGGCTTTTGGGTTGCAAACTGGCCAGCTTTCGTGCCGACCAAAAAGCGGTCGCGCGGCAACCGAACTCAGCTGTCCTCTCCCTGAAATTTTCGGGCTAAAAGAAATACAGAGTGATAGCGTCAGTTTCCACTTTCAGCTTGTTGCACCGGCTTAATGCTCGGCTATACTAGCCAACGACCTTTGCCGAGCGACAGGCGTCCGATGTCTCGCCGGCAGCGTTAATCAAGCTTCGGCAGCATATAGAGTTTCCAGTCGACGATCAATTCTGGCCTGTGCATTCGCAGATTGGCTTTTCCATCTTAAATGGTTCGGAAACTCAACGGGACAATGCGATGATCGGGTCCGAATCTGGGTCAAAATGACCTTGCCTGAACTGCGCCGCCTGCAAAGCTATAACTTTTGATTAGGATTAATGGTGCGGTCTGTCCCGTTTCTGCACGTAACCAACTGTAACACCATCTTATTGACACCAACGTTAGCTGAAAAATTCGAAAAAACATATATTTTTCCGATATTTGCTTCCTGATATCGATTGCAGCCTCGTAGCAGGTTCTAACTTTTGCTCTATGAATCTAGAACTTAGGTTGTATTAACTTTCCGTTAACGACGGGGGTGAGTCGGGTCGCAGACTCCCAGGACACAATGATGTCCGCAATTTTGGAAATGCTGGCTGTTTCGGGCCATTGCGATTTTGGAGGGGTAGTCATGCGAGTTTTGTTTGCTGCTGTCGCCGCGTTGGCGATTGCCGCCCCCGTTTGTGCAGGTGAAATAGAAAATGCGCGTTCGTTCGACATCGCGGTAAGCGGTGCGATCCGGCAGCATTGTGCATTGGGTAATGTGCCCAATATGGATTTCGGCAATCTCGAACGGCGCGGTTTGGGCATTGATCGCGAGGTTGCCTTTGATTGCAACATGCCATTCACGATGACGATCAAAGGCGCGAAGGGCGCGTTGACTCATACCACGATGCCCAATGGTCAGGGCCCTTATGGCGGGCAGCTTCCTTATTCAATCGGGGTAAAAGTGCCCGTCCGGCATCCGGCGACGCAGATGATCGACCGCACTTTCAACAGCCGCCAGCTTGTCGCTGGAGGCATCATTTCAAGCAATGGTGGCATTGCCACCGACGGCATGCACCTTGCTATCGAGCTTGGTTCACCATCGGGCGAAGCGGGCCTTTTGGCAGGAGATTATTCGGAGACAATCACGATCACCGTCTCTCCGATCTGAGATTCGTTTGCTGACTTGAAGCAAACGGAATTGTGCCGGGGGTGGCAGGCATCGATGCCCCACCGGAATTGCGACCCACCGATGCAACAACAAGGCCGTGACCGGTATGGGGGCGGCTAAAAACGAAGGAAGAAAGCTATGAAGAAGATTCTTTTAGTCACAGCCGCCGCAGCCGCCATGGTTGCAGCAGCAGCGCCTGCCGCTGCGCAGACCGATACGTGGCATTACGCTAGCCCAGGCCCAATCCCTTACACAATTAGCGGCAACAGCCCTAACGTCGGTGGTGAACTGGGTGTGTTTTTCGGCGTCGGCACGCGTTACACTGCGGAAGCAGACGCTCCCAGCAACACCACACCAGCAACGCCCACCGTCACTGTCAACTTTGCGCTGACAGGTGTCGTCGAGAAGGATTGCTCTTTCTACTCGGGCAACAATGCTTCAGCGACTAACATCGACTTCGGCGTTATAGGCGTGCGCACCGGCAACAATGAAAATGTTGGCGATGCATTCGAAATGGTTGACGATGCCGAAGCAGAAATCGAAACGCTGACTGCTGGTTGCAACTTCAACAATCGCGTCACCGTTGCGAAGAACAATGCTCTTGGTCTGGTTAACCAAACCGCAAGCGGCTACGACAACACGCAGTTCCAGAACAACATCCCGTACACTGTACAGGCTCGTTGGAGAGGCGTTGCGTCGCAGACATCAGGCGCGGCACCGTCGAACCAGTCGGTAAGCCTTTCGACTAGCCAGCTGACCAACAACATCCTGCAGGGCGCATGGCGTTCGGACATGGAAATTGATATTGTTGCTCCTGCTGCGCCACTCGGCTTGGTTGCTGGCAACTACACTGGCACAATGACACTGACGCTCGCAGCGCTCTAAATCATTCTGGAAATTGGGAGAGGAGGAAGAGAAATCTTCCTCCTTTTCTCTCTTAAAGTTGTAAGCATCAAGAAATTGCAGGGGGCGAGTTTTATGAATATTCTGGCAATGTTACAGCGCAAACGCCGCGCGTTGGTCGCTGTATTTGCTGCTGTCGCGATATTTGTAACTCCAGCCATCGCCATGCGCGTTTCGCCAATGGTTGTTGAAATGGAATCGCGCGGATCAAGTGCTGTTGCCCGCATTGAGGTCCAGAATATCAATGCTGGCAAGCTTGCTTTCCAAACGCGCATTTTCCGTATGGAAATCGACAAGGACGGCGTTATTTCGGAAACCCCGGCTGACCAGGAGTTTCTGGTCTTTCCGCCACAAGGCGCTCTTCCTGCAGGCGGGCGGCAAGTCGTTCGCTTGCAATGGGTGGGCGATGCAGAAATCGCGACATCGCAAGCCTATTATTTTTCCATTGAGCAGCTACCTGTTGCTTTCGAGCCAGGCACCGCAGATGCAGCGGGTGCTCAGGTGCAAATTTTATATAATATGCGCGCCCTCGTCGTTGTTGCACCTCCGGGTGCCAAACCCGAGGTAAAAGCGGCGAGTGTAAAGCAGCTGATTTATCAGCCCCCAACTGCACCCGGCGCAAAGGAATCACCGCCGATGCAAGATGGAGTGGAAATTGTTTTGCGCAATAATGGTCGTCGTCATGCCATGATGTCGAATTTCGGCTGGCAGTTGGAAGGCACCGATACGAAAGGCAAATGGCTACGAGTCGATGTTTCGTCCGAAGAGCTGACCCGGGCAGTCGGCACAGGATATGTCCCGGCCCAAGGCGAGCGCACTTTCCGTCTTCCGGTCCCCGGATTTGGCCAAGGCCCAATCAAATTGTCGTTCAAACAATGACGAGAGTTTATTGCCTTTGCTCTGTCGCGTTGATGGCGCTTTGGCCAACTGCGTTGATCGCACAGGTTTCAATCCCGTTGCCGCAAAAACCGTCTACGCCGCCCTCCAGCACTACCGAAGGGTCGCCTCCCCTTAGCATCCCTTTGCCGGGGTCAGAGCTGACTACACCTGCAGCGCCAATTCTGCCGGAAATACCACTTGGGCCGCATGGCCGCCCTGATATCAACCCTTATGATCGCGATATCGAGATGACTGTGCCGCTGACTTTTCAAAGCAGCAGCCTTGGCGACATCCCAATGCGTTTGACAGCGGATGACCGTTTCCTTTTGCAATCGGAGACCTTTCTAAAGTTGATGCGGACCATTTTGAATGATGAGGCGCACCTCGGATTGGCCAGCAAGTTGCAACCGCTGCCGCAATTTGGGCCCGATGACCTGAATCAGACAGGTGTCCAACTAACTTATGATCCAAGCACGCTCGCTGTGGTGGTGGTGGAGGTTTCCCCTGAGCAGCGCGCAACGAGAAATCTGTTCGCGCCGTCGCGTGAGGATATCAGCGATGCCACGCTTCAACTCGCCCAATTTTCGTCGTATATTAACATAAACGCGGTCGAGACTTATGTCTGGGAAACCAAACAGATCGAACCGCCGACGATCAATGTCGACGGTGCAATTCGTTTTGGTCCAGTCGTGTTCGAGGGCGACGCCCAGTTCGGACAGCGCTTAGGGAGCGCCGGAAATGAGTATAAGTTCCAGCGCAACTATGCGCGGTTAGTATATGATCAGCCCGAACAATACCGACGGTTTTTTCTAGGCGATCTTGATCCCGAAGTAAGAGGGCAACAATCTTTCGTCTCGATGGGTGGCGTCGGTGTGTTGCGTCAACAGCGACGGTTCAATGTCTTTCGTTCGGCCATTTTGCAATCCAATCGACAGCTTATATTGCAACGCGACTCGACTGTTCGCTTTTTGCGGAACGGAACACTCTACCGTGAACTGAGATTACAACCCGGACGCTATGACTTCAGTTCTTTGCCGTTAGCCGCAGGCAGCAATGACATCGATATTCAGGTTACTGACAACAGCGGTGCAGTTCAGAACTTGTCCTATCAGCAATATCTGGATCCAATTGATCTGGAACCAGGCGATTTTGAGTATGGCGCGTTTTTGGGGCCAACAAGCCGGAGTTTTGGTGGAGCTCCCGATTACAAAGGACCGGTGGCTTTCAGCGGGTTCTTTCGCAAAGCATTTTTAAACCGCCCCGCTATGGGTATTGGCATCCAGGCGAGCAAAGACGTCCAGACGCTAACCGGGCAGACACAGTTCGTGCTGCGTAACGGTGGCCGCTTGTTACTCGATGCGGGCGCAAGCAACGCCAAATCGGTCGGTCAAGGATTTTCGGCAGGCGTAAGTTACGAACATTACATCGACCGCAACGGATTATCGGACAGCCTGACTGTGCGTGCAGACTATATATCGCCCAAATTTGCTACGTTAGGCAATCTTGATGCAACGAATACGGTGTCGTCAACAATATCCGCACAATATACTCGGCAGTTCGATTTGCGGTTCACTGCAACAACTACTGCATCATATTTGAAGGGTCGCGACGGCCAAGGCGATAGCTATCGTATCGGTACTACTGGTTATTACCGTCTCGACCGAAAGTGGACTTTCCGAGCCGGAGTTGATTACGCTAGATTTCCGGTCGCCGGTGCGCGGGGTAGCGGCTTCAGCGTCAGTGTGGGTATAGTGTTTCAGCCCGATTATCGCCGGCGTGCCGAGGCGCGCTATGAAAGTCGCGACGATTTGCAGGAACTTTCATACAACCAAAGCGGACTCAATCAACTTAGCAGCATCGGTTTTGGCGGCCTCCTCTCGCGTCAGGACGGTAATGTTCGCGCCCAAGGCTATGCTGCATATGCCGCAAACCGGTTTGACGCGGCTGTCAGCCATGCAACCTTTGGTCCCTCATTATCCGACTTCGGTGCCGTCAACGCGACGTCCGTGCGCGTCGGCACCACACTCGCCTTTGCCGATGGCATGTTCGGCATCGGCCGTCGGATCAACGACAGCTTCATGCTGCTAAAACCGCACAAGAATCTCGGCAATCGCAGTGTCGTTGCTGGCCAATCGCTGGCGCAGAACAACTATATCAGCAAGAGTGGTGCGCTTGGTGCTGCGGTCAATAACTTCCTAGGCTCTTATTCCACCCAGTCGGTCCAATATGACGTCGAAGATCCGCCAATGGGTTATGACACCGGCCCCGGCGTCTTCCGCGTCCGCCCTGCCTATAAGAGCGGCTATGCCGCGCGCATCGGCACTGACGCTTTTGCCAGCGCAATGGGTACATTGGAACTCGCGCCCGGAAAGCCTGTTTCGCTGATCGGCGGACGCGTCACCTTGCAGGATGTGAAGGATGGCGAAAATCCTCAACCGATACCGTTCTTCACCAACTCGATCGGCCGCTTTGCAATCGCCAATCTCCTGCCAGGACGGCGCTATCTGGTCGAAACCTATGGCCCGAATGGCTCCATCGACAAAAGCTTCGAATTCACTGTACCCGCCGACACTGACGGTCTTATAAAACTCGGCACCGTTACCCCCGGAATGAAAAAATAGGAGACTGACATGCTGCGACCTTTGTTGATCCTTGCCGCCATGTCGCTGACCACGCCGGTCTTCGCTCAAGGCCAAAAGGCACCGCCGGCACCGATGCCCGAATGCCTGATCCGCATCAATGCAGCCCCAGCAAGCTGGATAATCCAAGGCTACGATCCGTTCGGCGGATCGAGCGCCGAAGGAACGTTCGGCGTGACCATCGTCAACGAAGGCACGGCAGAGTGCCGTTTCACGCCGATCTTCGAGTTGCAGCAGCCGCCGTTCGGCCTGTCCAATGGCAAGAATAACGGCCATCGCATCGGCTATGCGCTGCTCAACCTGACCGATACGCAGGACGTGACCCCCCGTGCGGGCAAGTCCAACCGCATTTCTTCGAGCACCGAAATGGTCTTGCGGTCCAATGAATCGCGTTCGCTCCTCTACAAGCTGGTTGCCGATCCCGATGACGTCCGCGACGCGGGGACATATACCCAGGATGTGACGCTGGAGGCGCAGGGTCGCGATTTCACGTCGTTTGGCGGCACAGCGCTTGTACTGGGAATGACTGTCCTACCGTCGGCACGTATCGGCCTTGCCGGTGCCTATACGATGAACGACGGGCAGGCTGTTGTCGATTTGGGAGAGTTGCGGCAGGGCATAGCGCCGGTGCCGTTGCAGCTGCGGGTAAATAGCACCGGCGAATATGACATCACAGTCTCTTCAGCAAATTCAGGGCGTTTGCGCCTGGGTTCGAGCGACTGGTTTGTGCCTTATGCAATGGCAATCGGTGGAAATTCGGTCAATTTGACCGGCGCACAAACTGTCAGCGGACCCAATAGCATCGGTCTGCGTCGCGACTCATTGCCGATCCAGTTTGTCATTGGCAATGTGTCGGATAAACGAGCGGGCATTTACAGCGATGTGGTATCCATATCTGTAACCGCGCGATGATCTGGGTGAACGCATTTTATTAACGACCTGTTAGGCAAACCGCGCAACCTAAATTTAGACATACTCCGCTATCCGGAAGGCAAGAGAAATTGCCTATCGGAAGGAATGGCGGATGATGAAGAACATTGCTTTTGGGGTTGCTAGCCTCTCGCTTGCTTTGGCTCCAACCGCTGCTTTCGCGGCGACCTCCAGTTTTAATCTGCGCCTGCAGGTGCCGGTGCATTGCAGTGTCAAACAACAGGCAATCGGATCAGGTGCGGCTATTAACAACGCTTTCGCGCTTGGTACTTTTCGCGAATATTGCAATGCACCGGGCGGTTACGAACTTGTTGTAAACTATGCGCCGGGGTCGCTGCGCGGAGCAAAAATCTTTGCTGGCGATGACGAGATCATACTGGATGGCTCGGGCCGAGCGGTGCTGAGCCGCGCTACGGGCCCAAGGATACGGGAACGTCTCATAACAATGGCACCTGGCGTTAGTGGATTTGATACAGATCGGCTCGACCTGAACATCATCCCAAGCTGATATAACTTTATCGCCTGTTGCTGACGTGGTTGTTCACACGTCATGTGCTAAAGAATGACCGCATTATCAGTTGGGTTTATGGCGTGATATGTAGATGACCGGCTGAAGGCCTGTCGGATGATATTGCATTTTTCCGTACTCTGCCCGCCTCATCTCGCCATAAAACGGGGGATGGCAGAGCGTCAGATAAAGCCCTAAACACCGAAAAAAATTCCTCGACGCCTGGTGAGGGAAGCAGCCTCGGTTGGCGTTGCATCCGATAATGGGCTTTTCGCTAAATTAAACATGTATGCCGGTTGAAGCTGATATTCTGACCGCGATGAACTGCGCATACCTTTACGCCGGGGTGGCCCTATTGATTTACCTGCTCGCTAAAGCCAGCCGGCCAAAGGGAATCCCCTTCTAGCTAGGCTTTTGTTACCCTGTGAATCCGCCAAAATTTGGTTGCATCAATGCAATATTTAAGCAGTAACTGACGCAAATGGGGTCAGAATTTCAATCGAACTCAAGCGGCCAGATTATGAAAGACGTGACCGAAATCTCTATAAGTGTCGATAATGGCATCAGCACCCAATTGTTCCACCGGCCGGTCGCGATAGCCGAAGCTGACCGCAGCGAACGGCACGTTGGCTGCTCTTGCGGTATCGGCGTCGGTAATGGAGTCCCCGACATACAGCGTTCGGCCACCACCACACCGGTCGATAGCTTCGAGTAAAGGTGCAGCGTCAGGCTTGGAAACAGACAAGGTATCGCCACCGATAATTGCGTCGAACTTTCCCGACCAGCCAAGTGCGTCGACCAGCTTTTTCGACAAATGTTCCGGCTTGTTTGTACAAATTGCAGTTCGCACATGCATTCCACGTAACCGGTCGATTACCTCAGCCGCGCCGGCATAAGCCTTGGTGTGCACACATATGTGTTGTTCATAAAAGCCAATCAATGCGCCTAGTCCTGAATCCAGCAGCGCATCCTCGCCACCGCCGGTCGCGGCCAGACCTTTGCGCATCAGCGCGCGCGTACCATGACCCACCATCAGCCTGATCTGATCATTTGGCAGACGCGGGCGGCCAAGCGTTTCGAGCGCATGGTTCAGGGCATCAGCAAGGTCAGCGGACGTATCGGCCAGGGTGCCATCTAGGTCAAACGCGACAATTTCGAATTTCATGCAATTCAGCCTTTTCCGGCGCGGACAATAACGACCGCAGCAATTGCCAGCAGCAGTATCGCTCCTGCCTCAAACAGGATATTTTCGGGTGCCATGTCCTTGCCTTGTAGCACGATAAGCCGTGCCAGCGCGGTGACCGCGATGAAGATCGGATAGACAAAGGGCGAGCCGCGCCCGGTGTAGAATACCGCGATCATGCCCATCACTTCGGTGTAGAGGAAGATCAGCAATATGTCGGCAAGCGTGATTGTCTGAGCGCGGTAGACGCCAACAATCTCGATGCCTGCTGCGCCGATAGTCATGGCAGCGGCGACGATCAGTAGCGCGCGTTCGATGAAGCGAAAACCGATCAACGCGTTCTTGCCGCCTTTGTCATCCTCGAGCGTATGGCCGGTCAGCGGGTCGATATTCGCCGGGTCGGGGTCCGGCGCGGTCATGATGCAGCGGCCAGCGGATGGGATGTGGAGAGCAGCGTGTCGAGCGCCGCGATATCGATTAAGGGATAGGGGTGGTCCAGATCGGCGCGCACTGCGGCTGCTTCGCCAAATTGCTCGTGCGAGGAATAGACCGACGGCGTAACGAGCACTGCTATTCCGCACGCTGCGGCGGCGAGCAGGCCGTTGCGCGAATCCTCGATGGCAATGCACTGATCGGGCGCAAGAGCCAGCGCCGATACTGTGCGTCTATACGCTTCGGGGTCAGGCTTTTTATGGGCAACATCCTCGCCAGTCACCACGGCGTTGAAACCTGCAATAGCGCCTGCACCGAAAAGGCAATCCAGCAGTGCGGTCAGGTTGGTTCGGCTTGTCGTCGTTGCGATGGCGGTTTGGATATTTTTGCGGCGCGCTTCATTGATGATACGCTTTATGCCGGGGCGCAGGGCAACTTCGCCGCTTTCGACAAGACCGGCATAGATGGCGTTTTTTCGGGCGTGGACATCGGCGACGAACTGGTCGGTTTCGGTCGCATTTATGGTGCCAAGGAAATGCCTGATACGTTCGCGTCCGCCAGTGACGTTCAGCAGTTCCCGATAATCGTCGGCGCTCCAGTGCCAGTCGCGTCCGGCTTCGGCAAAGGCCCTGTTGAATGCGGTGCGGTGCGCTTCTTCGGTTTCGGCCAATGTGCCATCAACGTCGAAGATGATCGCCTTCAGCCTCATCCCTCGGCGCTCCTAAACACGCGGCTGGCGAGGATGTCGGGGGCGTCGATGATCGACAGATCCTCGGCAGCAACCGGCTGCGGGCCGGCAAACATGCGGTTGGCTTGTCGCAGCCGCGCGCGGTCGAGCGCGTTGCGGATCGAGCGCGCGTTGGCGAACAAAGGCTGGGCTTTGCGCGCGGCAACATAATCGACCAGCGCTTCGCGGCCAGCGGCGCTTAGGTGGTAGTTCTGTTTTTCCAACATAAGTTCGGCGATCTGCACCAACTCGTCATCGCCATAATCGGGGAAGTCGATATGGTGCGCGATCCGGCTGCGGAAGCCGGGGTTGGAGGCGAAAAACGTCTCCATCCGTTCGCCATAGCCCGCAAGGATGACGACCAGATCGTCGCGCTGGTTCTCCATAACCTGAAGCAATATCTCGATCGCCTCCTGCCCGTAATCGCGCTCGTTTTCGGGGCGGTAGAGATAATAAGCCTCGTCGATGAACAACACGCCGCCCATCGCCTTTTTAAGGATTTCCTTGGTCTTGGGCGCGGTGTGGCCGATATATTGGCCGACCAGATCGTCACGGGTGACCGAGACCAGATGACCCTTCCTGACCAGCCCCAGCCGATGGAGAATACCCGCTATCCGTTCGGCCACGGTGGTCTTGCCCGTTCCCGGGTTGCCTGTGAAGCTCATGTGCAAGGTCGGCGCTTCGGTTGCGAGTTCAAGCCGCTTGCGCGCCGCATCGACCAGCAGCAACGCCGATATCTCGCGCAGCCGCTGCTTGACTGGCGCAAGGCCGATCAGTTCGCGGTCGAGCTGCCCGAACTCGTCGGACAGCCCGCTTTCCGCAAAATCGCGCTGGAGGTCGACGCTATCGGTCATCAGCCGGTGTAACGCTCACCCTCTGGCTTGTCGGCGATATAGGCGCGGGTGGTGTAGGCCATATTGCGCCCGCCGCGTTCCTGCCGCTCGATCATGAAGCCGGGTTCGTTCGTGGGCCGGTCGGTGATGAACGACAACCGGATCGATTCCCAGCCGTGGGTGGCGTCGAACGCGGTCAGGCGGATATATTTCGACCCGGCGTGGATTTTGCGGCACGCGGCCAGCTCCATCATCACGCCCGCTGCATCGGGTATGTCGAACATCGGGATGCCCCACATTTCCCAATAGGTATTCCGCGGGTGCGGGTCGTCGGTATATTCAAGATTTACCGCCCATCCATTGTCGAGGCAATATTGGACCTGTGCGGTAATCTGCTCGTCGGTGAAGTCGGGCAGGAACGAAAATGTGCCTTGGGTAACGCGCATTGGTTTTCTCCTTACGCGGCTGTTGCGGTGGGGACGAAGTCGGCGGTGTCGGTCGATTCATAGTTGAACGAAATGTCCTTCCAGGTATCGAGCGCGGCCCGCAACGGCCCGCACCAGCGCGCGGCGGCTTGCAATATCTCCGGCCCTTCGTTGAGATAATCCCGGCCCTCGTTGCGCGCCTGGATCATACATTCAAGCGCAACGCGGTTGGCGGTCGCGCCCGCCTGGATCCCTTGCGGGTGGCCAATGGTGCCGCCGCCGAATTGCAGCACACAATCCTCGCCGAGATAATGAATCAGCTGGTGCATCTGCCCTGCGTGAATGCCTCCGCTCGCAACCGGCATGACCTTGTTGAGGCTCGCCCAGTCCTGTTCGAAAAATATCCCGGTTTCCAGCCTCTGCGGCACATGGTCCTCGCGCAGCGTGTCGTAAAAGCCCTTGATCATCAGCGGATCGCCTTCGAGCTTGCCGACGACGGTGCCCGCATGCAGATGATCGACGCCCGCCATCCGCATCCATTTGCAGATCACGCGGAAGTTCATCCCGTGGTTCTTCTGGCGCGAATAAGTCGAGTTACCCGCACGGTGGAGGTGGAGGATCATGTCGTTCTTGCGTGCCCAAATCGCCATCGACTGGATGGCGGTGTAGCCGATGACCAGATCGATCATGATGATGATCGAGCCAAGCTCCTTGGCGAACTCGGCGCGCGCATACATCTCCTCCATCGTGCCTGCGGTGACGTTGAGATAATGGCCCTTGACCTCGCCGGTCGCCGCCTGCGCCTTGTTCACCGCCTCCATCACGTAGAGGAAACGATCGCGCCAGTGCATGAAGGGCTGCGAGTTGATATTCTCGTCATCCTTCATGAAATCGAGCCCGCCCTTAAGGCCCTCGTAAACCACGCGGCCATAATTGCGGCCCGACAGGCCGAGCTTGGGCTTGGTCGTTGCGCCCAATAAAGGCCGCCCGAACTTGTCCATCCGTTCGCGCTCGACGACGATGCCGGTCGCCGGGCCCTGGAAGGTTTTGAGATAGGCGACCGGAATGTGCATGTCTTCAAGCCGCAACGCCTTTACCGCCTTGAAACCGAAGACGTTGCCGATGATCGACGCGGTCAGATTGGCAATCGAGCCGCCCTCGAACAGGTCGATATCATACGCAATCCACGCGAAAAACTGGTCATGCGTGTTTGGCACCGGGTCAACACGGTAGCATTTGGCGCGGTATTTATCGCAAGCCGTGAGCCGGTCGGTCCACACCACGGTCCACGTCGCGGTCGAGCTTTCGCCGGCGATGGCGGCGGAGGCTTCTTCCGGGTCAACACCTTCTTGCGGCGTAACGCGGAACAAGGCGATCACGTCGGTCGGTTTTGGCTGATAATCGGGCTCCCAATAGCCCATTTTTTTATATTCCATCACACCAGCAGAGTAGCGCTCTTTGGCGTTAATCGGGGTTGCGTCGTTCATTGCACCTTCTCCTTCATTCTGCTGCTGCCAGCACCAAGCCCTGCGGGTCGAGCGAACCGCTGGCGTAACGCTTGGCCATTTCTGACATTGGTACGATTCTGATTTTGGAGGCCTGCCCTGCGGTCCCGAACGCCTCGAAACGCGCGCGGCAGATTGAGGCCATTGCGTCCATTGAGGGTTTC
>JBGSVG010000397.1:0-2660 GCA_041753095.1 Sphingorhabdus sp.
CATGAAGCGTAAAATCACCTTGGCAGCATTTGCGTTGCTGGCCCTTTCGGGTTGCGGCTCGACTGGCGTGTTCGACCGCCAGCGTCCCGATGAGTTCGCTGTGACACGGTCCAAGCCAATCGAGGTTCCTGCCGCGTTCACGCTGCCCGCGCCGACGCCCAATGCACCGCGTCCACAGGATGGCGATACCAAAGAGCAGGTTCTCGAAGCGATGTTCGGCGGCACAGCGCCCGCGCCCAAGCAATAGATCGGACTGCCAGAAATGACGAAGAAACAGATTCTTGCCGGAGCCGCTATGGTATCGATGGCGACGCTTTCGGGCTGCGCCTCTGCCGGTAATGTCGGCCAGGCATTGTGGGATTGGGACATTCGCGGTGGTCAGGCCGCTGCGCCGTCGACCGGTCGCGCCGCGCCGTTGGTCGTTCCTCCCGATTACGCGCTGGAGCCAACCGCTACCACCGCCATCCGCCCGACCGAAGGCGGACAGGAACAGGTACTCGAAGCTTTGTTCGGCGGTCCCGCGCCACGCTCGGTAGCCGAACGCGGGCTATCCACGTCAGCAGGCGCATCCGAAGCCGGCATTCGCTCATCAGTCGGCGACCCCAATACGAATACCGTGAACAAGGGCAGCATCACCCGCGACATCATCGCCGCACCAGAGGGCGATGGCCAGACCGCACAGGCGGTTATTCCGGGTTGACATCAACGTGCGGGTTTAGGCCCGCACGCTCGCTTCCTCCACGCCCGCGCTGTTGTGGCGCAGCGCCTTTAGCACAGTCTCGACGATCTGCGGTGCATTGAGGCCAGCTTCGTCATATTGCTTTTGCGGACTGTTCTGATCCTGAAAGATATCGGGCAGGCGCATCGTGCGGATTTTGAGGCCCGTGTCCATTAGTCCCAAGTCGCTCGCCAGTGTCAGAACATGCGCGCCGAGGCCACCGATGGCGGCTTCCTCAACCGTGACGACGACTTCGTGCGTCGCGATCAGATGTCGAATCATGTCTTCATCAAGCGGTTTGGCGAACCGAAGATCGGCGACCGTGGTGCTGAGGCCCTTGGCATCGAGCGTATCGGCTGCTTTTGAAGCCTCGGCCAGACGCGTGCCGAGCGAGAGGATGGCGACCTTTTTGCCTTCGCGGACAATACGGCCTTTGCCGATTTCGAGTTGCATCGGCACTTCAGGCATCGCCACGCCAGTGCCGTTGCCGCGTGGGTAGCGGAACGCAATCGGGCCGCTATCGTGCATCGCAGCGGTGTAGGTCATGTGCACCAGCTCAGCCTCATCGGCGGGTGACATCACCACCATATTGGGCAAGGTCGCGAGATAGGTGATGTCGAACGAACCAGCGTGGGTCGAGCCGTCGGCGCCGACCAGTCCGGCACGATCAATGGCGAAGCGAACGGGCAGGTTCTGAATCGCGACATCATGCACCACCTGATCATAGGCGCGCTGCAGGAAGGTAGAATAGATCGCGCAGAAAGGCCGCATGCCTTGAGCCGCCAGGCCAGCGGCAAAGGTGACGCCATGTTGTTCGGCAATACCCACATCGAAGGCGCGGTCGGGATGCGCTGCGGCGAATTTATCGACACCGGTTCCGCCTGGCATAGCAGCGGTAATCGCGCAAATCCGCGGGTCAGTATCGGCCAGCTTCGCCAGCGTTTCACCAAAGACATTCTGGTAAGCAGGCGGGCCGCCGCCGGGACCCTTGTCCTGCTTGCCGGTGATCACATCAAACTTGACCACACCATGATATTTGTCATCGGCGGCCTCGGCAGGCGCATAGCCCTTGCCCTTCTTGGTGACGACATGGACCAGAACCGGTCCTTCGGCATTGTCACGGATATTTTCGAGTACGGGGATCAACTGGTCGAGATTATGCCCGTCGATTGGCCCGACATAATAAAAACCAAGTTCCTCGAACAGCGTGCCGCCCATCGCCATGCCGCGCGCATATTCTTCGGCCTTTGATGCGGCGCTGTAGATACGGCGCGACAGCCTTTTCGCAACCTTGCTGGCAAAACTGCGCAAGCCCAGATATTCGCTCGAAGATACAAGCCTCGCGAGATAGGCGGACAGCCCACCTACAGGCGGCGCAATCGACATGTCATTGTCGTTGAGAATGACGACCAGCCGGTTGCCCGCCGCCTGAGCATTGTTCATCGCCTCATAAGCCATGCCAGCGCTCATCGCGCCGTCGCCGATTACGGCTATTGCCTTACCCGGTGTGCCCGCCATCTTGTTGGCGACGGCAAAGCCCAATGCGGCGCTTATCGAGGTCGAGCTATGTGCTGCGCCGAACGGATCATATTCACTCTCGCTGCGCTTGGTAAAACCCGACAGCCCGCCGCCGGTGCGCAACGTGCGGATCCGGTCGCGGCGGCCGGTGAGTATTTTATGCGGATAGCATTGGTGGCCGACATCCCAGATCAGCCGGTCGTCGGGGGTGTTGAACACATAATGGATCGCAGTGGTCAACTCGACCACGCCCAGCCCGGCACCAAGATGGCCGCCGGTCACGGAAACGGCGGAAATGGTTTCAGCGCGGAGTTCATCGGCAAGCTGGCGGAGCTGCGACACCTGTAACTGTCGGAGGTCGGCGGGCACTTTAACCGTGTCAAGCAACGGCGTGTCTGGCGTATTGGTCATCCCGTCAGCTTTA
>JBGSVG010000398.1:0-6347 GCA_041753095.1 Sphingorhabdus sp.
GGCAAAAAGCGGCCGAGCGCGGATAAAGCGGCATCGCGCGAGGGGACAAAACTGCTCATTGCCCGGACAATATTGCGAGCAACACAGTCAGCCCGCCTAGGCCGATGGACAGATGCCAGCGCAGCTTCATCCATCCTTCGGGCAGGGTGCACTGGCTGCACAGCCAGCGGTCAACAAGCGGCGAGCCCAACAGGAAAATACCGAGCCAAGCTAGTGACGGCCCCGGCCATTCCCATCCCCAGATCCAAGGCAAATAGGTTGCAAAAGCAAGCAGACTGGGAGTGACCGAAAGCGCGAAAATGAGCCCCGAACGCGCATCATCCTTGCGCGCGACGACCCCAAATCCCCACCAGATGCCGCCCAGAAAGCTGAATATAAAAGCCGCATAGCCATAAGCAGCAGCAAGACCGGTCCAGCGATATTCGCTATCCGAGAACACCAAAGCCGCCGCGACAAGTTGCGGCAATAAGCCGGCATATCCAGCGAGAAATGCGGCTTTCGGAAGTGGGGGTATTGCGCTTTCGGTCATGCGCACCCTCTAGCCCCACCCTAGTGAGCGAGCGACCTAGGCTTTCACCTATGTCGTGGTGCGCAGCAATTCCAGAAACCGCACCGCCGCCATAAACTCAGCCTCACGGTCATTTCGGTTTTTCTGCGCCCAGTGGTCGGCGCCCCACAATTCTTCCTGCCATAATTCGTCAAGGCATGCGGCGTTCCAGATGTCTTGCGCCTCGCCTGCCCGTTCCACCACCGCCAGCGTTGCTATCAGCGAGCCCGACAAATGCGCCAGCTTGGCCATCGCTGCCAGCTCGAACGTCCCACGCGCCGCCACCGCTGTGCGGAGTTTATCGAGGCTAGCCTCGGGCTGCGGCCGGTGCATGATGCCTTCGACGATGACGAAGCTCACATCATAACGCGCCCGCGCCCAGTCAAGCCACGGATCCCAAATCTCGGCCTGCCGCGCACCCAGCGGCTCGTCCGCAGCTGCGCGGTAGCATAATAAGTCGGTCTCTCCATAAGCGGCAATTGCGGTCACAAAGCCATCCCGGTCAGCACCGATATGGTCAATCGCCGCATTGGCAAAGCCGGTCATCGGCATTTGCAGCGGGTCGATTGTCTTCTCGACGGCTTCCCATTCGGCAACCACCGCATCGGCAAGCTTTCGCGTCGGAAGCGCCAGCTCATTACGCGTAGGCGTTTTCACCGGACGCCCGTCAAGCCGCACCGCATAACCAAAGGTGCTTTGCTCTAATGTTACCTCTTTCCAGAACCGCCTCATGGAAGGGGCGTACTCTTCCATCTTTTGGCGAGGAAAACGGGAACGACCAGAAAATCGACAAAGCCTACAAGGAACAGCACATAGCCAGCTGCCTTGGGCAAACCAAACGCCTCGCGCGCAATCACTGCCAAGCCGATAACGAGCATGACCGCCCCAGTGATGCGGACAAGATTGAGTACCAGAAAACGATATTGCGCCTTGGTCTCTTTTTCAGGCGTCATTTAAAATCTCCCAATATCGCTTCAAGTTCGTCCATGCTTTCGGCGATATCGTCTGCGCCCGCGCCGCGTAGCTTGTCAACGGGATGATAACCCCAGTTAACCCCGATTGTCCGCGTCCCCGCCGCCTTGCCCATATGGATGTCATAGACGGTATCGCCGATGACGACCGCGTTGGCCGCCTCCGCCCCCGCATCCGCCAGCGCCTGATACACCATCGCCGGATGCGGTTTGGAAGGGTGGCGGTCGGCGGTCTGCAAGGTCACGAACAGCCCCCTGATACCATGATGATCAAGGCACCGTTCCAGCCCACGATCCGACTTGCCCGTGGCCACGCCTAGCAACCAGCCGCTTTCGTCCATTGACGATAGCAAGGCTGCGATGCCGTCATATAGTGGCTCATGCTCAAGACCATTGTTGCGCAGAACAAGATACGACGCCTTGTACCGCTCGGCCATATCGGCGTGCACTTGCGCCTCCGCACCCGGCAACAACACTCGCATTGCCTCAACCAGCGAAAGACCGATAATCCGCCGCGTCGCATGCCTCGACGGCGGAAGCATCCCCGCTTCATCAAAGGCATGCTCCATCGCCAGACAGATATTTGCCTGGCTGTCGACCAAAGTTCCGTCGCAATCGAAAATGGCGAGTTTTTTCATTCCGGAACATTCCGCATCAAATGAGCCAATGCCCGGTTGCCCGCCGCTTCAGCGCCATCTGCTGCTGCCAGGCGCAGCTCGGCGCTCTTGTTCTGGCCGAGCTTCACTGTGCTTCGCCACGCCGAGACTTGCATTTCGAACCCGGTTATTCCTTTCAGCATCTTGTCGAAAAGACCGTCGGCCATTTTTGCACGCGTCCAGACGGGCTTGGGCGCCAGCCGCTCCTCCTGATTTTGCGAGAGCGCGTCTGCCTGCGCGATCAGCGCCGCCTCATCCATCTTGCGGGCCATTCCCTGCAACTCAAGCGCGACGTAATTCCATGTCGGCACCTGATCGTCGATGCCGTACCAATCAGCGCTGATATAGCCGTCAGGACCATTCACCACGAACAAGGCCTCCGCCCCATCGAGATATCTGGTGATGGCGTTGCCGCGCGCGAGATGAAATGCAATCCGGTCTTTATCTAGAAACACAAACGGCACATGCGCCACGCGGGGGCCGTCGGGGGTGGTCAGGAACAGCATCCCGAAGCCGATTTCCGACGCGAATGCGCGCATGGCGTCGCGGTCTTCCCAACGAAATGCGGCGTTGGGGTGCATTATGTCTTCTTTCGGGGAGCGGCCTTTTTAATGACCGGCTTCTTTGCTGCAATCTTCTTGCCCGTCGCCATCTGGCTCTTTTTCTTGTCGTTGGGCTTTTCGGTCACGGCCCCGCGCGACCGCCTTTCGCCCTTGCGCTCTTTACGCGCCGATTTGGCGATGTTTGCTGCGACGCGCTTCTTGCCCTCAGCGGTCTCACTAAACTTCGGCGCATCGAGCACCAAAGCATCGCCCAGTTCAATCTCGAACCCAAGGTCAGCGAAACTGTCTTTCATATGCGGCGGCAAATCCGCACGGACGTCGATCTGTTCGCCCTTGGGATGATCGATGCGGATGCGGCGCGCGTGAAGGTGCATCTTGCGGCTGATCGTGCCGGTCAGGAACGCTTCCTTGCCGCCATATTTGCCGTCGCCGACTATGGGATGCCCAATCGCCGCCATATGCACGCGCAGCTGGTGCGTGCGGCCTGTATAAGGCTGCAATTCAACCCAAGCGCAGGTGTTGCCCGCGCGCTCGACAATGCGATAGCGGGTACGCGCCGAGGCTCCGTCTTTTTCATCGACATGCATCTTCTCGCCGCCGCTGCCCGGCTGTTTGCCGATGGGCAGGTCGATAAAACCGTCGGCGATGTCAGGAACGCCGACCACCAAAGCCCAATATACTTTGCGCGCCGTCCGCGACGAAAACGCCTTGGCAAAATGCCCCGCCGCGCGCGATGTGCGCGCCACCAGCAGCGCGCCAGACGTATCCTTGTCGAGCCGGTGGACGAGCTTTGGCCGGTTATCCAGACCGAAAGTCAACGCAT
Organism: Sphingorhabdus sp.; assembly: GCA_041753095.1. Classification (GTDB taxonomy): domain Bacteria; phylum Pseudomonadota; class Alphaproteobacteria; order Sphingomonadales; family Sphingomonadaceae; genus Sphingorhabdus_B. The sequence goes on from JBGSVG010000398.1 coordinate 3,561, forward strand.
CAAGCAACCCATCGACATGATTCTCGGTCTTCGTCCCGCCCTGCGTCGCCAGCCCCGCTGGTTTGTTGAGCACGATAGCCGCGTCATCGCGGTGGATGACCATGCTAAGGGCGAATTCCATCTCATCGTCGGTCAGCTCGCGCCGTTTGCGCGCCGGACGCGCCGATGCCACAGCGGCTGCGTCGGCAGGTGGTACCCGAAGCTGCTGACCAGCCTCCAGCCGGTCGCCCGGTGTCGCGCGCTTGCCATCGACGCGCAACTGCCCCGTTCGCGCCCAGCGCGATACGATATTAAAGGAGGCATCGGGCAAATGCCGCTTGAACCAGCGGTCAAGCCGGATGCCATCATCATCGGGCTCCACCGTGAACTGGCGGATGCCCTTTTCGTCCTGTTTACTCATACCCAAATTGCCTTTGCTGCCGTCATTCCGGCGAATAATGCGCCGAGCGCAAGAAGGACCGACGCAACGGCATATCCCGCAGCCAATCCGGTCTGCCCACGCTCAATCATCCGCATCATTTCGAGGCTGAATGCGCTAAAAGTGGTAAATCCGCCCAATACGCCGACGCCGACAAACAGCCGCAGTGGTTCCGCCGAGTTATCGCCGCGCAATATCCATGCCGCGAGCACCCCCATCGCCAACCCGCCGAGCACATTTGCGGTAAATGTTGCCCACGGCCAGCCATCGCCGGCAAAAGGCAACGCGCGCGAAAGCCCATAGCGCAGCCCTGCGCCAATAGCGCCGCCGGACATGACAAGGATGATGGGGTTCATGAACGTCGCCATAGCGGGCGACGCCGGATAAGGGAAGGATGCTCGGTAGGCGTCAGCTAACGCGCTTCACCCGCACATAGCCACCGCTGCCGATCTGCATCAGAAAACCGCCAACTGACCCGCGCTTGATTTTAACCTTCTGTCCCTCACGCAGATTTCCCTTAGCGGGCTCAGTCGTCTCCCAGGTTCCGCCGTCAGGAATCTGGAACTGGTATTTGCCATATCCTATCGGCGTGATTGAGGAGAAGGTCGTTTCAATGTTGGTAAACTCATCTTCTTCGTCATCATCAAAGAACGGGAGTTTCGGCAGCAGAAATCCGAACAGCGACCGTTTGGTTTTGCGCACTTCAGCGCGGTCGAGGATGACAATATCCTTTGCCTCTGCGGCCTGTTCCATCTTGGCGCTGGCTGAATCAAAACAGGCGAGCCGGGCTGCGCTGTCGGCAATTCCTTTGCAGTTGACCAATTCAAGATAAACCTGCGGCTTGGCCACGTCATCGTCATCCTTAGCGATGGCAGGGGCAGAAATCAGCGCAGCACAAATGGCAAAGCGGGCGAATTTGGTCATGAATTTTCTCCTCGCCCGTGCGTAGTAGGATGGCGAGCACCTCGCAAGCATATCCACCGCAAAAGAACAAAGGCACCGCCAGCTAAGTCATCGACAATGGTCAGCCGATGAGCGATTTCCCCAGCTCGGCCATCTTGCTGATTGCCAAACCTTTCCTCGCAACGGCGGACTGGGTGTCCAGCACCGCCAAACTGCCGACAACTTCACCCTGCTCATTGCGTATGGGAACGCCGACCAGGAAACGGATATCGCCTGTCGATTGGTGCTCACCAAGCGATTGAAACGCCGGGTGCTTAGCTATATTGGGGATTACCGTCGCGCCGCCTGCGCATAATTGTTCGCAGATTTCGGCGAACAACGCCCAGTTTACCGTTATATCGAGCCCGAATGTCGCGTAAGTTTTGACGCCGTGCGCCGACGGATATGTCGCGACAGCCACGGGTACACCCATTTCCCGGGCGATTTGCGATAAATTCTGATTCAAATATGGAACGGGAGCGTTAGCAGCGTAGGCCGGCTGGTTGCGCATATCCTTTTCTTTTGCTGCGAGCGCGGCCACCATCCGGTAATGCTGGATGCTTTCGTTGGCACGGGATTTCAGGGCAGAATGCGGCATGCAGTTATGTTCTCTTGTTACTTTTTGGATGATTGGCCTAGTGCAGCTCGATAATTATCAGACGCCGAAACCCCGGCGCGGGAATGTTCGAGGTTGAACCATCGGGCCCGATAAACCTCAATTTCATCCGATCCGTACCAACGCTTGTCCGTTCAATGACGGCTTTGTTCCAGGTTGGCGGATCGTTTGTCGTGGCTTGTAGAATTGTCGCCGTCGCCGTGGCATGCGTGGAAGTGGGATTTTCGGCATTCGCTGCCTGTGCGATGGGGACCAGACCAGTTAACACAAGAGCGGCCGCAGCAGACGGACGACAATTCATGACCGGAATCTGGCCTATTCGGTTCACCACGATAAGTTTGAAACAGGTTCATCACGCAGAAACCTTTGATATCTGCGCAAATGCTTGAAAAAAGCAGGGTAATCGGCCCTCGCTGACCAACTAGTGAACGATGATTTTACAAACGTTACATCTCGACTGTAACGTTACATCTGACCGACATCCGCCATGAAACGCTTATTGGGACACATAAAAAAATGGGGCGGCACCTCTGCCGCCCCAGTTGCTTCGGTTCGTGAATTTTGTCAGCGGCCGTTATTGGCCACAATGTCGACAGCCGTGCCGCCGCCGGAATGTTTGTTGAAGGTGATAAAATAGGCACCGCCGTCATTGTCGCGGGTTCCGCCGAGAACATGTTCGCCTGCGCGGATCTGGTGTTCGGCATTGTAGCCCGATTTGCGGGCGCGCGTGTAATAATAATCGATGACATCCTGCATCGCGGCAGATGTCGTAAAGGTCGCAACGCGGATGTCACAGATGCCGCCGTCGACG
>JBGSVG010000399.1:0-2741 GCA_041753095.1 Sphingorhabdus sp.
AGCAGCGATGTTGCGCCGCAACGAACTTTGCGTTATGGGCGCGGCGAAATCGGGCGATTGCGGTCGTCCCACTCCCAAAAGGCTTTATTATATGTCCCTTCGCAATATCGCGATTATCGCGCACGTTGACCACGGCAAAACCACGCTGGTTGACCAGCTTTTCCGCCAATCCGGTACCTTCCGCGACAATCAGCGCGTCGAAGAACGGGCGATGGATTCGAACGACCTAGAAAAAGAACGTGGCATCACGATTCTTGCCAAGTGCACGTCGGTCGAATGGGAAGATACCCGCATCAATATCGTTGATACGCCTGGACACGCGGACTTCGGTGGCGAAGTCGAGCGCATATTGTCGATGGTCGATGGCGTCATTCTGTTGGTCGATGCGTCCGAAGGCGCGATGCCGCAGACGAAGTTCGTTACCGGCAAGGCTTTGGCGCTTGGCCTGCGTCCCATCGTCGTCGTCAACAAGGTCGATCGCCCGGACGAGCGAATCCAGGAAGTTCTCGACGAAGTATTCGATCTGTTCGTTTCGCTTGATGCGTCCGACGAACAGCTTGATTTCCCGGTACTCTACGCATCGGGCCGCAACGGCTACGCATCGACCGACCCGGATCGCCGCGAAGGCACGCTGACGCCGATGTTTGAAACCATCGTAAGCCATGTTCCCGCGCCAAAGGCCGATGTGGATGGCGAGTTCAAGATGCTCGTCACCTTGCTTGACCGCGACAACTTCTTGGGTCGCATCCTGACCGGCCTAGTGCTTTCGGGTACCGTTAAGGTGAACCAGCAAATCCACGCGCTTTCGCCCGATGGCAAGATCGTCGAAACCGGCCGTGCATCGAAAATCATGTCGTTCCGTGGTCTCGAGCGCGTTCCCGTCGAAGAAGCCAAGGCTGGCGATATTATTTCCATCGCGGGTATGACAACCGCAACAGTGGCCGACACGATCGCCGAACCGAGCGTGACCGAGCCGCTGCACGCGCAGCCCATCGATCCGCCAACGCTGTCGATGCGTTTCTCAGTCAACGACAGCCCGTTGGCTGGCCGCGACGGCACAAAGGTGACCAGCCGCATGATCCGCGACCGCCTGATGCGCGAAGCGGAGAGCAACGTTGCCGTTCGCATCACCGAAGCAGCCGACAAGGACAGCTTTGAAGTTGCAGGACGCGGCGAATTGCAGCTTGGCGTGCTCATCGAAACGATGCGTCGCGAAGGCTTCGAACTTGGCATTTCGCGCCCACGCGTGTTGTTTGGCGAGGACGAAAAGGGTAATCCGACTGAGCCCTATGAAACCGTCGTCATCGACGTCGACGATGAATATTCGGGCACCGTTGTTGAAAAAATGGCGATCCGCAAGGGCGACCTCACCGACATGCGCCCCTCAGGCGGCGGCAAGACCCGCATCACCTTCAGCGCGCCATCGCGCGGCCTGATCGGTTATCACGGCGAATTCCTGTCCGACACGCGCGGCACTGGCATCATGAACCGCCTGTTCGAAAAATACGGTCCGCATAAGGGCAAGATCGAGGGCCGCAAAAATGGCGTGCTGATTTCAAATGGTGCTGGCGAAGCCGTTGCCTATGCGCTCGGACCATTGGAAGAGCGCGGCATCCTGATGGTATCGCCTGGCGAAGCGCTGTACGAAGGCATGATCATCGGCGAGAATGCCAAGCCAGACGATCTCGAAGTCAACCCGATGAAGTCGAAGCAGCTGACCAACTTCCGCTCGACCGGCAAGGACGACGCGATCCGCCTGACCCCGCCTTGGCGGATGACGCTGGAGCAGGCGATTGCATATGTTGACGACGACGAAATGGTCGAAGTCACGCCAAAGAACATCCGCTTGCGTAAGCGTTTCCTAGACCCGAACGAGCGCAAGAAACAATCGCGCGCCAAACAGGCGGCATAAAACAAAAAAGGGCGCCGTTTCACCGGCGCCCTTTTTTTATACCCGAAGGTATCCGTTTTAGAAACGCAACGAAGCGGTCAAACGGATGTTGTGCATGTCGAAATCGCTATCGTCGCGACGCATATCGGTTCCCGCTGGATTGACGAGCAGGAACGGGTTGGTTGCCGTTGCTGTGCCAGGGCCAACCGAAACGCGGTAATCGTCGTCGACATAATTGGTGTAGAGATATTCGAGGCCGAGGCTGAGGTTGCTTGCAACCTTGACTTCGGCACCGCCACCATAGCTGTAACCCCAGCTTTTCGTACTACCGTTATCAGAAAACGAATTCAGGCCGTTGGTGGTCGAGAAGCCATTGTCGATCTTCGCGTAGGCGGCACCACCTGTTGCATAGAATAAAGCGCCACGGGCCGCATAACCGACGCGAGCGCGTGCCTGAAGCGCGTAATCAATCTCGCGCGTGAACGTATACGAGGCGGGCGTACTGCTGAATGCGGTCACGCTATCGCGTGATTCATTTTTGCCGCCTTCAAGGACGAAACCATAAACAATGTTGCCCTGCTGTACGTCATAGCCAGCGCGGATGTTATATTCGAGGCCATCCTTGTCACCGCGGCAACCTTCAATCGGTGTGCGGCCATTCGCCGCGCCACCACAGAATCCGGGCGAAAAGGCATTGGCACCAGCCAGAGTGTTTACATTATTGTCAAAGCTACCGTCGAGATTGGTATCGAATACAACACCTTCGCGGCGGTCATTATTCTGTGCGGCAAGACCTATTGAACCGCCGATGTAAGGTCCGGTCCAATCTTCGTCGATTGCTTCCTGCGCG
>JBGSVG010000400.1:0-5252 GCA_041753095.1 Sphingorhabdus sp.
AAGCCTATAGCTTCTTTCCTGCAGAAACATATCATCAGGACTTCATGGCAAAAAACCCGGCTCATCCCTACATCACCGCATGGGACAAGCCGAAGGTCGCGAATCTGAAGCGCTTGTTCCCCAACCGCTATCGTTGATTAACCCCGATAGGCGGGGATGGCCCAGCCCTTTAGGATTGCCATGGCGCGCAAGGCAAAACCGGCGGCGGCGCTGATAGCCGCGGCGGGAAGTACTGGTGCGCCGAACCATAGAAGCAACCCGAATAGGCCGGATGCCAATGCCGCTGCGGTGACATATATTTCCGGCTTGAGCAGTATCGACGGTTCACCTGCCAACACATCACGGATGATACCGCCTACGCAGGCGGTGATGACGCCCATCATCATAGCGGGCAGCAAAGGCACACCGAGCGATTGCGATTTCCATGTGCCGAACACCGCGTAAATCGCAATGCCGATGGCATCGAACCAGTCGAGCGCGCGGGCGTTCCAGAAATTCTTGGGTGTCACCCAAACTAGCCCGGCAGTTAGCAGGCATGTAGCAGCAAAACGCCAGTCTTGAACCCAGAACACAGGTGCGCCGATTAACAGGTCGCGCACTGTTCCGCCGCCGACTCCCGTTATCAGCGCGAAGAACGAGAACGTAACAAGCGTTTGCCCAAGCTTCGCCGCAGCCAAGGCCCCGGATGCCGCGAACACGGCAATTCCGAATAGATCGAGCCAGTCGATGATGTTTGGAGTCAATGCGTTGCCCATGCGGGCTTATCGCCTTCTTGCCCAATCATGGCCAGCGCCAATCCAAAGCCCAATATCGGCGACACACCATATCCGAGCAGCGTTGCGGGATACGGACCGGTTAGCGAGGCAATAAAATAGCCAATCAGACAGGCGGACCAAGCGACAAATGGGGCAGCTTTTGTAATCCTGTTGCGCAATCCGGCGTAGACCGGCGCTGCGATTGTCAGCAACATTGTCGCGATCAGCAAGACAGCAATGCCCTTATGAATAATGGCTGCGTCGCTAATGACATTTTCGACAAAGCGCACAGGCTGTAGGGTGTCGGCCTGCAGTATCGTGCCAATCAGCGAGGCACCCGAGCCGAAAACCGCTACCAGCGACCACCCGCTCCGCGAAAAGTAAAGCCAACAGAGCGAGGTTAGAAGCAGCGCCGCGGCGCTTGCACGGTCGGGCTGTAGAGCAACGATAAAAGCTATTAGCGTCACACCGAACGAGATGATCCGGTTGTCATGCCGGAACATCTGAACCGCCAAAAACGGCAATAACAACATGGCAATATGCAAATTGAGCGGACCCAGGCTGATCCACCGATGTACATTGTCAATTGCCGGACCGGCAAAGGTACAGGCCAGCAAGAATGGTAAAATTACTGTCACGGCCAGCAAGGATGACCGCAAACTCAATTGCGGAACGCGCCAGAATATGATCGCTATGCCGAGGGCTGCCGCAGTGTTTGCAAGCACAAAGCTTATAGGCGCACCCGCAAACGCCATGAAAATAATTCCGGCGATGACCGGGCTGAGAAAGGCTGAAAGCAGGAAAATTCTGTTTTTGGCCAAACCTGCGCTCACATGTGGATAGGCTTGCCAGTTACTGCCATCGCCGCTTCTTTTAGCGCTTCGGCGTGGGTTGGGTGAGCGTGGCAGGTGTAAGCAATGTCTTCCGATGTTGCGCCGAATTCCATTGCGACGGCGGCTTCGGCTATCATGCTGCCAGCGATCGAAGCGATGATGTGGACGCCCAGTACGCGGTCAGTTTTGGCGTCCGCTACGACTTTGACGAACCCATCGGTGTCGCGGTTGGTCTTGGCACGGCTGTTGGCCATCATCGGAAATTTGCCGACTTTTACGTCGCCGCGTTCTTTGGCTTGCTCTTCGGTCAGGCCGACGCTGGCGATTTCGGGATAGGTATAGACTACACCCGGAATGACGTCATGGTTCACGATGCCGGTGCCGCCCGCAATGAAGTCTGCCGCGGCAAGGCCTTCGTCTTCGGCCTTGTGCGCGAGCATCGGGCCGGGGACGACATCGCCGACGGCATAGATACCAGGTACGCTGGTCTGGAAATCATGGCCGATGTCGATCTGGCCGCGGTTATTTACCGTCAGCCCTGCCTTATCGAGCGCGAGGCCGTCCGTATTGGGCTTGCGTCCAATCGCAACGAGGACGCAATCGGCTTCGATGGTTTCGACCGCGCCGCCCGCAGCTGGTTCAACGGTCAGCGTTGCCTTGCCGCCCTTGACAATGGCACCGGTGACTTTGGTGCCGGTCCGGATGTTGAAGCCCTGCTTCTTGAAAATCTTGGCGGACTCCTTGCGGACCTCGCCGTCCATGCCGGGCAGGATCTGGTCGAGATATTCAACCACGGTCACCTCCGCGCCGAGCCGCAGCCACACGCTCCCGAGTTCGAGACCGATGACGCCGCCGCCGATCACCACCATATGTTTGGGAACCTTGGGCAGCGCCAACGCGCCCGTCGAATCGACGATGACTTTCTGGTCGATCTCGACGCCAGGGAGCGATGTTACCGACGAGCCAGTTGCGATCATGATGTTTTTCGCGGTGTAGCTCTTACCCGCAACATCAATCGAGTTGGCCGATGTAAAGGCCGCATGTCCCTTCAGCCAATCGACCTTGTTTTTCTTGAACAGAAACTCGATACCGCCGGTTAGCTCGCCAACCGCTTTGGTCTTCTCGGCCTGCATCTGGTCGAGGTTCAACCCAACATTTTTGAAGTCGATCCCGAATTTCGCGAGCGCGCCCGAATGCGCCTCGTGGTACATCTCGGAGGCATGAAGCATCGCCTTCGAAGGAATGCATCCAACATTCAAACAAGTGCCGCCCAGCGTCTCTCGCGACTCCACGCATGCGGTCTTCAAGCCCAATTGCGCCGCGCGGATAGCCGCAACATAGCCGCCCGGGCCAGCGCCGATGACAATCAGGTCATAATCTTGTTCTGCCATGTGGGTTTCCTTAAAGGTCGATCAGCAACCGGGTGGGGTCTTCAATCGCTTCCTTGATTGTTTTCAGCGCGGTCACGGCTTCGCGGCCGTCGATCAGGCGGTGGTCATAGCTGAGCGCGAGATACATCATCGGACGGATGACGATTTCGCCGTTGCGCACGACCGGGCGATCCTCGATCCGGTGAAGTCCGAGTACTGCCGACTGCGGCGGGTTGATGATCGGTGTTGACATCAGGCCGCCGAACACGCCGCCATTGGAAATGGTGAAGGTGCCCCCTGCCATGTCTTCCATGGTGAGCGTTCCGGCCTTGGCGCGTGCGCCGAAATCGCCGATGGTTTTTTCAATGTCAGCGAACGACAATTTGTCGGCGTTGCGGACAACCGGTACGACCAAGCCGTTAGGCGCGCTGACCGCGACCGAGACGTCGAGATAATTGTGATAGACGATTTCATCGCCGTCGATCTGCGCATTGACCGCTGGAATATCGTGCACCGCGAGCGCGACGGCCTTCGTGAAGAAGCTCATGAAGCCGAGCTTCACGCCGTGCTTCTTTTCGAACAGTTCCTTGTACTTCTCGCGCGCCGCAATGACTTCGCTCATGTCGCAGTCGTTGAACGTCGTGAGCAACGCGGCGGTTTCCTGCGCGGACTTCAGCCTTTTGGCAACGGTCTGGCGAAGCCGAGTCATGCGGACGCGTTCTTCTTGGCGACCGGCTACAGCAGGGGCCGCGACCGATGCAGCGGCAGAGGGTGCTGCGGCAGGCGCGCCCTTCGCAGCAGCAACAACGTCTTCCTTGGTCAGGCGGCCGTCCTTGCCGGTGCCTTTGATTTTCGACGGATCGATACCGAGTTCAAGCACCAGACGGCGAACAGCAGGAGACAACGGCAAGTCGGAATTTTCAGCGGGTGCCGCAACAGGTGCAGGCGCTGGTGCTGTCGTAACCGGTTGCGGGGCAGCTGCTGCAACGGCAGGCGCAGGGGCTGCAGCAGGCGTGCCTGACCCCGCTTCGATGCTTGCAATCACTGCACCGACATTCACCGTCGCGCCTTCTTCAACGACATATGCGCCCATTACGCCCGCAACCGGCGACGGCACTTCAATTGCGACCTTGTCGGTCTCGAGGCTGGCAATAGGCTCGTCGGCAGCAACCGCTTCGCCGGGCTTTTTCAGCCATTGGCCAAGCGTCGCTTCGGTGATGGATTCGCCCAATACGGGGACTTTGACTTCGGTGCTCATATCGTATCAGCCTTTTCTTTGACGGCGGATTTCGGCGCGGACATTATGGCCAAGTGCGTCGGCCACCAATGCCGCCTGTTCGGCCTGATGGCGTTTGGCAAGACCGGTTGCGGTGGCCGCAGCGGCCTTGCGCCCGGCATAACGCGCGCGGGTAGGTTTGGTTTTGGCATCGGCGAGGCATTCTTCGATAAACGGATCGACAAACGACCAGCTACCTGCATTTTTCGGCTCTTCCTGCGCCCAGACGACTTCTTCGAGGTTCGCCATACGCTTCAGGCGGACCACCAAGGGTTCGCCGGGGAAGGGGTAGAGCTGCTCCAACCGGACAATCGCGGTGTCGGTATCGCCTGCGGCGTTGCGCGCCTCCATCAGGTCATAGGCGACCTTGCCCGAACACAATACCAACCGCTTCACGTCGGTGTCAGCAGGTGCCCAAGGGTCCGACAATATCCGCATGAAATGGCTTTCGCCCTGGAAGTCTTCGGCCTTCGACACCGCCATTTTATGGCGAAGCAATGACTTCGGAGTCATCACAATCAGCGGCTTGCGGAAAGACCGTGCCATCTGGCGACGCAGCAGATGGAAATAATTGGCAGGCGTGGTGCAGTTGGCGACCTGGATGTTATCCTCGGCGCACAGTTGCAAAAACCGCTCAAGCCGGGCGGATGAATGCTCCGGCCCCTGACCTTCATAGCCGTGTGGCAACAGCATCACGAGGCCATTGGCACGAAGCCATTTCGCTTCGCCCGCCGCGATGAACTGGTCGATGATGACCTGAGCGCCGTTGACGAAATCGCCGAACTGCGCTTCCCAAAGGACAAGCGTTTTCGGTTCAGCGCCGGCAAATCCATATTCGAACCCGAGTACGCCGAATTCGGATAGCGGGCTGTCGAGGATCTCGAACCGCCCATGCGGAAGAGTGGACAGCGGCACGTATTTTTCCTCGGTGCCCTGATCGACCCAAACTCCGTGCCGCTGGCTGAACGTGCCGCGCCCCGAATCCTGTCCGGACAGGCGGACGCCATAGCCTTCGGAC
>JBGSVG010000401.1:0-2103 GCA_041753095.1 Sphingorhabdus sp.
AGCGCAACCCTTATCTTGACCGGTCGGCCTATATGGTGAAGGGACAGATGCCATGAGCATTTCGAGGCATTACGTCCTGGCCGCTGGCGGCACTGGCGGGCATCTTATTCCGGCTTTCGCATTGGGGCAGGAATTGCTCCATCGCGGGCATCATGTTGCGCTCATCACCGACGAACGGGGCGCGAAAATTCCGGGATGTCCCGACCGGATCGCGACGCATATGTTGCCAGCGGGCCGCATCACGAAAAATCCGAAAAGTTGGCTTCCCGGCGTGAAAGCGATTGCTGAGGGCCGGTTGATGGCACGCCGACTCTATGGCAGCTTTGGTCCAAGTGCGGTTGTAGGTTTTGGCGGCTATCCCGCATTTCCCGCACTGCTCGGCGCGTTCGCCGAAAAAGTACCCACAATCATTCACGAACAGAATGCCGTCTTAGGCCGCGTTAATCGCTTTACTGCACGGCAAGTGAATGCAATCGCCACGGCTTATCCCGATATTTTGAGGCTATCACCCAGTTACACGCAAAAGGTGCATCTGGTTGGCAATCCGGTGCGCGAAGAAGTGCTGGCATTGCGCGATCAACCTTATCCGCCACTTTCCGAAGACGGCATTTTTCGGGTGCTGGTGACCGGGGGAAGTCAGGGCGCAACGATATTGTCCGAGGTAGTGCCCGATGGCCTGTCGCGCCTGCCGCTCAATCTGCGCCGCCGCTTGCAGGTCACGCAACAATGCCGTGCGGAAGATATCGAGGCAGTTCGCGCGGCCTATGCTCGGCATGATATCCCGGCTGAGCTGGCAACCTATTTGCCCGATCTGCCCGAGCGACTGGGGTGGGCGCATCTGGTGATTTCGCGAGCAGGCGCATCGACGATTGCCGAGCTAACCTGCGCCGGACGACCCGCAATATTGGTACCGCTACCGAGTGCAACCGATGATCACCAAAGCTATAATGTGAAAGAAATGGTGAAGGCAGGCGGCGCCAGAGCAATCGCGCAAAGCGACTTCGCGCCGGTTGAGCTGGCCAAGCAAATACAGAAAATTGCGCTTGAGCCCGGAGCGCTCGAAAACGCAGCCAAGGCCGCCAAAAGTTGCGGTCGACCCAATGCGGTCGCCGACCTTGCCGATCTGGTGGAATCCTTTGGCAAGGCGCCGATCATGCATACCATTAAACCGACAGCCAGCCGCGCCGAAAATTTCGGTACGTCGCCTGCACTTGCCAAGGATGCCGGAATATGAAGGGCGTTCCGACAGATATCGGCACGGTTCATTTCGTCGGGATTGGCGGCATTGGCATGTCGGGTATCGCCGAGGTGATGCATAATCTGGGCTATACTGTGCAGGGATCTGACATGGCGGACAGCTATGTGATCGACGGCCTGCGCAAGCGTGGCATCAAGGTGATGATCGGGCATAGCGCAGACAATCTTGGTGACGCGGCGGTCGTCGTCACCTCGACCGCAGTGAAAAAGGGTAACCCAGAACGCGACGCCGCGCTGGAGCGCCGCATTCCGCTCGTGCGCCGTGCCGAAATGCTGGCCGAGCTGATGCGGCTCAAAAATACCGTCGCTGTGGCAGGAACCCATGGCAAAACGACAACGACATCGCTGATAGCGGCAATGCTAGACCACGGCGGTATCGACCCGACGGTGATCAACGGTGGAATCATCAACAGCTATGGCTCTAACGCCCGATTAGGCGCGAGCGACTGGATGGTTGTCGAGGCTGATGAAAGCGACGGCAGCTTTCTGCGGCTCGACGGCACCATTGCCGTCGTCACCAATATCGATCCTGAGCATCTCGACCATTATGGTGATTTCGACGCGATCAAGGACGCCTTCGTCGAGTTTGTCGAAAACGTACCTTTTTACGGCGCAGCAATCATGTGCCTCGATCATCCCGAAGTGCAAGCAATTCTGCCCAAAATCCGCGACCGGCGGATCATCACTTACGGCTTTTCTGCGCAAGCCGATATACGCGGCGAGAATGTAACGCCGCATCCGGGCGGCAATCGCTTCGATGTCGTTGTGCGGTCACGCGATGGTTCGCAGCGGACTATCGAAGGCATAGAGCTGCCAATGCCGGGTCGGCATAATGTGCAGAACGCG
>JBGSVG010000402.1:0-2315 GCA_041753095.1 Sphingorhabdus sp.
CGGCTGTTCCAGCGGCGGGTTGCGCTTGATGCCCTGCTCGGCGGCGTGGTGGGTTTTGTTGCAGCTGCGGCCGTCATCCTGACACTGGGCGGCCGGTTTGCCGCGGTTGAGCCCGGATTGCTCGCAGGGGCGTCCTTCCCGTGGTATGGTTGGGTCGCGCTAGCGCTCATTCCGCTTGCGGTAATGGGGCTGGCTATGCTTATGGCCCGTTGGACAGTGATTTCTGCGCTCAAGAAGATGTTATGATCAGACGTTTGATTTCCTTTGTTTTGCTGGCTTGGGCACTGGGATTTGCATGGTTTGCACTCCTGTTGCCGCAACCCGCGCCGATGGCGAAGACCGACGCCGTCGTGGTGCTGACCGGCGGTGCAAACCGGATTGATCGCGGTCTTGAAATCCTGAAGTCCGGCAAGTCCAAAAAGATGCTGATTTCCGGCGTGGATCGCGATGTCAGACCGCCCGAGCTTGCGGCGCAATATCCTGGCTCGGCGAAATATTTCGAATGCTGCATCGATTTGGGTTTTGCCTCGGTCGATACAAGGTCGAATGCCTTGGAAACGGCGCGCTGGGCAGCGCGCCACAAGGTGAAGACCTTGCGTCTCGTAACACATGACTGGCATATGCGGCGGGCCCGGTTTGAATTGGACCGAGCACTGTCTGCAAATATTTCCGTGACCAATGATGCCGTTGCGACCCGGCCATCGCTTAGCGCCCTGTTCAAGGAATATAACAAATATTGGTTGCGGGCTGTGGCGGCGCTGGTGGGGATATAATATGATTTCCGCCATCCGGACGGTATTGTTCACCGTCATTTTCTTTGGCGGGTCGCTCTTTCATGCGGTCACCGCCTTCGTCGGTAGCCTTACCTCGCCAGCATTGATGCACTGGGCTGTGCGCGGATGGTCGCGATACCAGCATTTCTGCGGAAAATGGCTGCTTGGCATTCATGTGCGCATTGAAGGCGAAATGCCCGACCGCCCGGTGCTGTACGCAATCAAGCATGAAAGCATGTACGAAACCATCGACATGCCCCGCGTCTTCCACCGACCATCTGTCGTCGCAAAAAAGCAGCTGTTCGATATTCCGTTCTGGGGCAAGGCCGCTCTAGCTTACGGCATGATTCCCGTGGACCGCGAAGGCGGCGCTGCGGCGCTGCGCGACATGCTCACCCGGTCGCGTGCATTATTGGCCCAAGGCCGCCCGTTTATCATTTTCCCCGAAGGCACCCGCGTCGTCCACGGCGACGCACCGCCGCTGCAGTCAGGCTTCGCCGGATTGTACAAGATGCTGAATGTGCCGGTTGTACCGGTGGCGGTGAACAGTGGGAAGCTTATGCCGCGCAACCACTGGCGGCGAAGGTCCGGTGTGATTATCTATAAGGTGGGCGAAGAAATCCCTGCTGGATTGCCAAGGGCAGAGGTCGAGGCCCGCGTACATAAGGCGATGAATGCGTTGAACCACGATTAACGTATTTGCCTGGATTTTTGGTCTCTTCGACAGGCTCAGGACAGGCCTTAGCTTCACAGACTTCATAGGGTAGGCCAAAATGGTGCGAAGTTAAGCGCATATATTTGGGCTTGAGAATTTCAGATTCGAATTCACATTGTCAAAGAACAGGCAGCCAAGTTCCCATTTTAAATCCTACATTGCAAGTGTCAGCGCTTTTACCGGTTAGCCCGCCAAGGACGGTCGGGCCAGTTGCAATGTCCGCTTGCGACAACGAAACGGTCGTTCGTGGCCCATGCCAAGGTTGTTGAAAGCTGCCATCTATTCAGGTGAAGCGCCAATGAAAGGTCTGTTGTGGCTTGCAGACCTGGGAGAGGCCAAGCCGAAGGACCTCCAAGAGTCAAGTGAGGCCGCTGTGCGGGGAAAGACAGTATAGGCCTGAAAGCCATGCAGCCGATCAGTCAGCCATTTTCGTATTTGCAAGGTTTGCTTTCATGTATTGCACGCCCAATATACTACCGATGATTTCTGCAACGCCTTCCCCCAACCCATCGCATTCGACCGGCTCGTTCGAGCCGATCGAGCGAGTCGCAAACCGGCTGGTCGGGGCAGCGTTCTCGCCGCATCGGCACGATACTTACACTGTCGCTTTGACTATAAATGGGGTGCAAACATTCAACTATCGCGGAGCGATGCGACATTCGCTGCCTGGGCAGGTGCTAATTCTCCATCCTGACGAAATACACGATGGGCATTGCCGCGATGGAGCTGGCTTCAGCTATTGGGCAGCCTATGTTCCGCCAGCTCATGTGCAGGCAGTGCTTGGAGGCGCGGAGCTGCCGTTTGTGTCCAATGGCGTCTCGACGAAT